>NZ_JBXWRL010000017.1:0-86961 GCF_059612885.1 Ruegeria sp. YKSD179
CGTGCCGCGATTTCGACCTTGGACCATATGTTATCGTTGTGTGCCCAACATGGCCGAAGAACTTTCGTTCAGCATGGTACGGAATGCGGATGTCTAGGCGCAGAAGAAAATTGTTTTGCGCAGATGATCGCGGCAGGTGCAGAAGGTGAACGCGAGGACGCCATGACGATGGCGTCCCTCATCGTTCGGCTTGATTATTCTCCAGCTCTTTCCTCGTTGGCCGAGGAATTTGGGATAGCGCTGCGGTGAATAACATCCACGCTCCGGGTATTGAAGATCGGCCAGAAACCTTTGTCAATCACAGCACATTGGAATACAGGGAAAATCACCGGCCCTCGCTCCGGGGATTTGCGTTCTAGCAACAACTGCATCCAGCATGATGATGATCGTGATCGCAGGTAGCTGCTGGCACATAGTCTCCGATCTCAGACAACACATTGCGCATGGCCCAAAGGATCATGTCGACGTCTTCGGCTCCGATGGTCAGAGGCGGGCGAATTTTGAGAATATTGTCCTTTGGTCCCTCGCTTCCGATCAAAATTCGATGGTCGCGCATACGGTTTTTTACATAGCCACAAATCTCGGTCCCCTCGGTTCCATCAAGGTTGACTAGTTCAACCCCCAGAAACAGACCCATACCGCGAACATCACCGATCTGCGAGAACCCATCTTGCAAATTGATTAGCCCGTCCTTCAGTCGAGCCCCCATTAAGCTGGCGTTTTCCTGCAGTCCTTCGTCATCGACGATGTCCAGAACTTCCTTTCCGATACGGCACGACAACGTTGATCCACCAAATGTGGAAAAGAACTCAATACCATTGTCAAAGCTTTCGGCGATTTCACGGGTCGTGACTACGACTCCTAAAGGATGGCCGTTGCCGATAGGCTTGCCCATCACCACGACATCCGGCAGCGCCTGTTGATGTTCAAAGCCAAAGTAAAACTCTCCCAGTCGTCCCAACCCGGTCTGAACTTCGTCGGCTATGCAAACACCGCCAGCAACTCGGACTTTTTCGTATACTGCAGACAGATAACCAGAGGGAGGAATGATCTGGCCCCCAACTGAAGGGAAAGTTTCAGCAATAAATGCTGACAGCCCGTGTCCCTTCTGTTTAAGGGATGCAATTGCAGGGTCTACCAAATCCGCGAACTTGGCGGCACGTACGGGATCGTCGCGGCGGAACGAGCCGCGATAGTCGTCGGCCACTTCGACGAGCTCTACCCAGTCGGCCTTTCCTACTCCGCGGGGTTTGTTGAACTTGTAAGCCGATATCGCGACGGCAGCATTGGTGTTGCCATGATATCCATGGTCAGGCGTAACAATTCCTTTGGCGCCGGTATGTGCTCGTGCCAGTCGCAGAGCCAGCTCGTTCGCCTCAGAACCGGAATTGACGAAATAACAGACTTCGAATTGATCCGGCAGTTTTGAAAGCAGTTTTTCGGCAAATGCGGTTTGCGCAGGATGCAGATAACGGGTGTTTGAATTCATCCTTTTCAGCTGATCCGCCGCGACCAATTGAATGCGGGGATGCGCGTGTCCAACATGCGGAACGTTATTGTAAGCGTCCAGATATGGTCGCCCCCACTCGTCGAAAAGGTGATGTTTCCAACCGCGAACCAGCATTACAGGGTCGTCGTAAGTCAAAGACAGGTTGCCGCCGAAATGTGCTTGCCGATTCTGAAGAACGGACAACTTGTCGGTCGGGCGGTAAAAAACCTTCTCGTCTGACAAGTTCAACAGGGCAGCCGGGTTGGGGCAAACGGCGTGCCACAGATCCAACTCGTCCGGATCACCCACACCGGGCCAATCGGTTTGCATGCCATCCGTTGTCAGGGCGAGCTGGAAATGAACGTGCGGCGCCCAGCCGCCGTTTTGGGAGGGATTGCCCAAGCGTGCAAATGCTGCGCCTTGCGCAACAGGATCACCTGGCTTCAGGCGCGCGCAAGCTTCGGGGTCCAAATGACCGTAAAGTGTATAGAATGGATCACCTTCTGGCGTTTCATGGTGCAGGATCACAACGCCTCCATAGTCCAAATGTGCCGTCCGGTTCTCAACAGCTTCGACGCGCCCACTGACCGGTGCGTGCAAGACGGTACCTGCCGGTGCAAAAACATCAACAGCCAGATGAACAGTCCTACGGTCAGACGCCTTCCATGGCCCCTTGCGAAATCCGGGTTCGGTATAAATTAATCGGGGTTCATTGTAATAGCCCAGCCAGAAACCTTCACCAAACTCTTCACCTACGCGGGCTGCCTTATCCAAAGGCATATGAAACGGATTTTGCGGCCAGGTGGAGTTTTCGACCGAAAGTGACCCCATGGGAGCTTCGTTCAAGTCTACTTCGAACATCTTTGCAAAATGTCCGCGATGCGCGTTCAGATAGGCTAGTATGCGTTCTGCACCGTCGACCACAGGTAAATCGCAAGCTGTACGCAGGCGGGCTGACATAAGCCCCTCATTGATATTGTCGCTTTCGAGAAAGCGCCACGCCGGTGCCTGACTGATCGTTACATAGGGATCATCCGGGTGCTCAGCTGCCATCAACGTCGAGTTGACAATCGAGACTGCCAGTCGCATCCGTAGTAGCGGCCAAACCAGATCAACCTCCTCGGCGCGCAGGCGGTTGGCTGCATGATAGCCTTGAACCAGAGAGGCAAGAGCACGTTCCGGTTTTGGATGGTCAAGGACCACATATGCCCCGGCGATGGCCAGCTCGCAAACACGTGGTGCGGCGCACATGTCGCCCAGGTCGATCAAACCCGAGACGCTGCGGCGTTCGCTCAACTCTCCTTGGACCAGAATGTTGTAGTCATTTGCGTCGTTGTGAATGGCCTGTTTCGGCAGGCGGTTCAACTGGCCGGATATTCTGGTGAAGTCCCGCACAATGTCTTCAAGTATTTCGCGTCGATCAGCGTTGGTTATTATATCCAATTTGCGCCTAATCCAGCTTGCTTGTACAAGGTCCCATTTGAAATCCGATCTATTTAAACCATTGTGCGAAAATTGTTCTAAAGCACGATCCGTTGCCCCCAAAAACCGGCCGAGTTTCAGGATCAGGTCCGTGGTCTTAGGTTTAGCGTCAGCGTAACAACGCCCTGAAAGATATTCGAGCAACCAAACAAGGCGCGGTTGACCTTGCTCATCCCTAATTGACGGCAGTTCTAAGCCGTCTAGTGACGGAAAAACCTTGGGAAATGGTAGGCCCGGTGCAGATGTTGCCAAATGGTCCAGCGCTTTGATTTGTAGGTCTACCAATTCTGGTTGGCAGTCGACGCGCATAACTTTAAGCACATAATCTTGACCGTTCTTGGCGTGTACTAAAAAGTTTAGGTCATATTCCCCGTCCAAACGGGTTAACCGAGCGTCAAGCCCCCAGTGGCTCCGCAGGGCTTTCGCCCAATGATCTTCCGTTCCATTCATGTGCTAATCCATTGCCCTTAAACGTTTGAGCAGCGCCGAGGTGTCCCAGCGTCCGCCCCCCCCAGCATTTGAACATCCTTATAAAACTGATCCACCAGCGTTGTCAGCGGCAGAGAAGCGCCATTCTCGCCGGCGCAAACAACGCGCAGATCGTTGTAATTTCCTACGCAGGCAATGACAAATTCTGCCCCGCGTGCGGCTTCCTTTGGTGTGGCTGCCGCAGAGCCGCCGTGCTGTTCGACCCAAGGCTCTGCCTTCACCAAAGTACGGTTGAAAACGGTAACTTCATGGCCAACCGCCTGCAGATGACCGGCCATTGGATAACCCATGACCCCAAGGCCCAAGAACGCGATTTTTGCCACTTGAGTATCCTTCCGAGTGAGCAGTGGTTTCCTGACTAAGAAAACCCGATTGCGGTATCCGGAACCGACAAATCAAACGGTGGTACAAAGGGCAACCCCGCTTCAGGGTTTACCTCCCAAATCTTGAAGTATCGGGCAATCTGGTCGGTCGTCGCCGGCGCAGGCCTCTATTAGGTGGCTTAGCGTGTCACGCATTGCATTGAGATCAGTAATTTTGGCCTCGATCTGTCCGAGATGCTGGCGGGCAATGCGCTTTACATCTGCACTGGCACGGGTTTCATCCTCGTAAAGGGCCAGCAGGGTCCGGCAATCTTCAATGGTAAAGCCCAACGCGCGAGCGCGCCCAAGAAAATTCAGCTTGTGGACATCCTGATTACGGAACCGTCGATAGCCGTTGTCGTCACGCAAAGGTTTGATCAGTCCGATATCCTCGTAGTACCTGATCGTCTTTGCGGGCAATCCTGTCAGTTGCGATACGTCTCCGATGTTCATGATGTAACCTCCTGCGTTGCAAGTGGTGAATCAGGCTCCGGCAATTGAACTTGCGCCCGGCGCAAACGCAGGGCGTTGGAAACAACGAACACACTAGACAGCGCCATGGCGCCAGCGGCCAATGCGGGTGATAGCAAATGTCCGCCAAACGGGTACAACACACCTGCGGCTACTGGGATAAGCAGGATATTGTAGCCAAATGCCCACCCCAAATTTTGCCGAATATTTCGCATTGTGCGATGACTGATATCCAATGCATTTGCGACCCCGCGCAAATCGCCGGACATCAATACTACATCAGCGGTTTCAATAGCTACGTCGGTTCCTGTGCCGATTGCAATACCGATGTCTGCGGCCGCTAATGCGGGCGCGTCATTAATTCCGTCTCCGACAAAAGCCGTTGTTCCATACCGGCCTTGCAGCTCTGCTATGGCTTTTTGTTTACCTCCTGGCAGAACCTCGGCCGTTACATCATCGATTCCCAAAGTTTGAGCCAACGCTTTTGCTGTCAGGGTGTTGTCCCCTGTAATCATTACAAGCTTCAATCCCATTGCGCGCAGTGCCTTCAACGCCTCCGTTGTGCCGGGTTTGATCGGGTCTGAAACCGCTAAAGCGGCAGCTGCGCTGCCGTCAATTGCGACAAATAGTGGGGTTGCACCAGTCTTGGCGTGCACCTCTGCGACATGGTTAAGAGCAGCTAGGTCCACCCCGTTCTGCGCCATAAAGCGCCCGGATCCGACCAAAACAGACTGTCCTTCGACTCGGGCACTGACGCCTTGCCCAGTTATTGAGCGAAACTCGGTAACTTCCGGTAGCTCTGCTGGGGCAGCTCGAGTGATAGCATTCGCGACCGGATGTTCGGATTGCGCTTCGACCGCGGCGGCCAGCCGCAGCACGTGTGTTCGTTCAAAACCATCTGCAGCGACAAACTCGGTAAGTTCTGGTCGGCCAAGCGTCAGCGTCCCGGTTTTGTCCATGGCAATTACTTGGGCCTGCTGAAGGGTCTGTAGTGCGTCGCCCTTTCTAAAGAGGACACCCAATTCCGCGGCTCGTCCCGTTCCGACCATGATCGATGTCGGCGTCGCAAGACCCATCGCGCAAGGACAGGCGATGATTAACACCGACACTCCGGCAACAAGCGCAAGCGGTAACGCAGGGGTCGGTCCAAGTATCATCCATGCCAGGACCGTAAGAACAGCAACCGCAATTACGACGGGAACGAAACGATGCGTGATTTTGTCGACCAGCCCTTGGATAGGCAGCTTGGCACCCTGAGCCTGTTCAACCATACGAATTACTTGCGCCAAAACTGTGTCTTGGCCAACGCGCGTGGCCCGAATTTGCAGCGCACCAGTACCGTTCACTGTCCCGCCAACCACTTGTTCCCCGACGGTTTTCCCGACGGGAACTGGTTCGCCCGTAATCATGCTTTCGTCGATGTAAGAGTTGCCGTCCAAGACCTCTCCGTCGACGGGAACTCGTTCGCCGGGGCGGATAATCAACTCATCGTTCTCTGCCACCTTTTCAATGGGTTTATCCACCCATAAACCGTCCTGAAGAACACGGGCAGTGTTCGGTTGAAGGCCCACCAGCTTTCGGATTGCGGCACCGGTTTTTCCTTTGGCTCGGGCTTCCATCAGTCGTCCAAGCAGGATCAGAACAATGATTACCGCGGCAGCTTCGAAGTAAACATTAGCAGTGCCTTTCGGCAGAGCTTGCGGCAAGAAAGTCGCGACTATCGAATATAGATAGGCTGCTCCGGTACCTAATGCGACCAGCGCATTCATGTCAGGTGTGCCGCGCAACAATGAGGGTAAACCCTTGGCAAAAAACACATGCCCGGGACCGATCATCAGCACAGATGTCAAGGCAAACTGGATCAGATGGCTGTTTTGGGCGCCAATCGTGGCTTGAATCCAATGATGAAAGGCGGGGACCATATGGCCACCCATTTCCAATACGAAGACCGGCAAAGCAAGCGCTGCGGCAATCACCGTGGTCCTAGTTAGCGTTTGTATTTCATCCGATTGCGTATCAAAGCCTTGATCTGGTTTGACGTCCTGCGCTTGACGCGCTGAATACCCGGTTTCCTTAACGACCTGCACCAAAGATGCCGGGTCACAGGCTCCTTCAACAAAGGTCACAGTCGCACGCTGAGTGGCCAGGTTCACACTGGCGCTCAAAACTCCGGGGCTTTCCTTCAGTGCGTTTTCGAGCCGACCAACGCATGACGCACAACTCATGCCATCGACTTTTAGATCGATTTTCTGTGACTTCGCGGGATAACCGGCTTCATCCAAAGCATTCGTGATAGCCGAGAATGCTCCATCGTATGTGACCTGCGCGACTCCATTGGCAAAATTTACAGACGCCGCCTTTACACCGGGAGCGTTACATAGCGCTGTTTCCACACGCGCAACGCACGACGCGCAGCTCATCCCTGAAACTTTCAATTGAGTTTGGTTTTGATCAACCATCCGAGTCGTCCTGACACTAGGTTCTTGCCTCAGATGGGGCTTCCAGTGACGGGAAGGTCAAGGGTCAATGGCATATTTTTGTAACTTAAATGTCGTTCGGGCCCTTCAGCTCTGCGAGCTCAGCCTTCAACTTTTCATTCTCTGACTGAAGTTGGGCCAATTGCTTACCTAACTCGTTCAAGTGCGGGCGCAGTTCGGCCTCGGTAAAGCGCGGTGTGATATGGCGCGGACAGTTCCAGTCTAAGGCTTCTACATGGATGATAGCCGAACGTTCCGCTTTAGCCTCTGCCCCATTTGGGTAAAGGGAGGCGGCAGCGCCAGGACCTTCTGTAAATGTCATGCGCCCTAAAACCTTGAGCCGCTTTTTGTTGGCATAATCCATTAGGATCAGGGCAACGCGGTCATTGCCGTCCAAATTGCCGCGTGAAATATATTGTCTGTTCCCAGAGAAATCTGCGTAGCCGAGCGTTTTTGAATCCAGGACTCTTAGAAAACCAACCGGTCCGCCACGAAACTGAACATACGGCCAGCCAGTTTCTGATACGGTGGCTTGATAGAACCCATCCCGGGCCTGAATAAACGCCTGCTCTGCCGGACCGATTTCATGACCCTGTTGCGGGCCAGTTTCCAAGAATTTGCTATAAGTTTCCGCTGATCCCATGCGCTCTTGATGGGCGCGGACAGAAGGCGTGAATGTCAGTTCTGAAAAGGCGCGGGGCATGATCATTTTCCTTTGCAGACTAGAGTGCTCGGATACGTAACTCGAATAAGGTGTGCGTTGCTCCGCAATCAAGCCGAATCCCACGGTATTGTCATCGACAAGACTGTTTTCGTGATCACTTAACCGTCTGATTTAAAAAACGTTACGTTGCATTCCTCCGACACGACGTCATACGGATTGGAAGGAATCGCAGGTGAGGTTAGCTTTGGTTGACGCCAATGAACGAGGTTGCGATGCCACTTTTCACCAGTTCCGCCGCTTGGGTTACTGAAGAACATCGGATGTATGCTGACATGGCCGGCCGATTTCTGGACGACGAGCTTGTGCCCAATGTCGAGACTTGGATCGAGCAGGGAGTGG
This sequence comes from Ruegeria sp. YKSD179, assembly GCF_059612885.1. Classification (NCBI taxonomy): domain Bacteria; kingdom Pseudomonadati; phylum Pseudomonadota; class Alphaproteobacteria; order Rhodobacterales; family Roseobacteraceae; genus Ruegeria; species Ruegeria sp. YKSD179. The sequence continues at coordinate 7,834 of NZ_JBXWRL010000017.1, forward strand.
TCGATCGCGCCTTTTGGGAAAAAGCCGGGCAGGCCGGATTGATGGCTGGTGCTATCGCCGAGGAATATGGCGGCGTTGGCGGGGGAATGGGTTTTGATGCGGTAACCCTCTATGAACAAAGCGCGCGCGGCGACGCAGGTTGGGGCTACGGCATCCAATCTATCGTGATACACTACATCGACGCTTACGGCAGCGAGGAACAAAAGCAGAAGTGGCTGCCTAAACTGGCCTCCGGCGAAATGATCGGCGCGTTAGCAATGACTGAACCTGGCACAGGATCGGATGTGCAGGCTGTGCGCACTTCGGCGGACAAGGATGGCAACTCTTATTGTATAAGCGGGTCGAAGATATTCATAACGAACGGTCAGTCTGCCGACTTGATTATTGTTACGGCCAAAACCGACAAGGCTTTGGGCGCCAAAGGAGTATCTTTGATAGTTGTCGAAACGGATGGAGCAGATGGCTTTCGCCGGGGCAGGAACCTTAAAAAACTAGGAATGAAAGGCAACGATACCGCTGAACTGTTCTTTGAGGACGTGAAAGTTCCTATGACCAATCTGCTCGGTCCGGAAGAGGGTCAGGGGTTCTATCAATTGATGACCCAATTGCCGTGGGAGCGATTGACGATTGGCATAATGGCCTTGGGTGCAATCGATTTTGCCATCGCCGAAACAGTGAAATACGTGCAGGAGCGGAAGGCTTTTGGTCAGCGCGTAATGGACTTTCAGAATACACGGTTCAAATTGGCGGAATGCAAAACGAAAGCGGAAGTTCTACGCAGTTTCGTGAATGAGTGTATTGCCAAGCTTGAAACCGGAAAGTTGGATGCCGCTACGGCGTCAATGGTAAAATACTGGGGATCCGAAGTGCAAAACGAAATCATGCACGAGTGCTTGCAACTGTTTGGCGGATACGGGTTCATGATGGAATATCCGATTGCCAGACTTTACGCCGATGCGCGAGTTCAGATGATATACGGCGGGACAAATGAAGTGATGAAAGAGCTAATTGCCCGATCATTAGATGTCTGAACTGAACGCTAAGGTGCCGGAACGACATAGGCAAAACTAGTTGATCGATCGGTAGGCCAATAGTCTGTCACTGGTGTGATTTATCTGACAATTGTCCTTCCAGCCAAATACGAAACGACTTGACTGGTTCGGGCAAGGCTCGATCCTTAGGCCATACAAGATAGTAGTCTCCCAGACTGATGGCGGGTGCATTCCACGCTAGCTTTAACCGCCCTTCAGACAGATCTTTCTTGACTAAAAATGTAGGAACCAGCGCAACACCGAGGCCGTGGATGGTTGCTTGAACCATGGTTGAAAATTGATCAAACAGCATTCCCTGTAAGCCTTGGACCGCTTGGCCTTGTGTTGAAAACCACTGCTCCCAGGCGTCAGCGCGCGTATCCAAATGCAAAAGTGGCGCATCACGCAACATTTCCAAGGTGTTCAAGCCTTGCAAGGCCAAGGCGGGTGAACAGACGGGTAAAACCTCTTCTCGCATGATTTTCAGGTAACTCACACCGGCCCAGTCTTTACGTCCGAAATGTATTGCTGCGTGAAAATGCTCATTTGAGAAATCAAAAGGTTTTAGCCTTGTACCCAAATTCACTGTCACCTCTGGATGACTTTGCGCAAAGTCAAGTAATCGTGGGGCAAGCCAGTGCATTCCAAATGCAGGCAGGATCGACAGGTTTAAAGAACCACCAGCCGGGTTCGCCGTAAGGCGTAAGGCAGCCTGCGCAAGATCCTTCAATGAGGACCGGGCGGTTTCAACATAGTCTTTTGCGGCGGGTGTCAGTTGCAGGCGCATTTGACTGCGCTCGATCAAATCGATCCCCAACTGGTCTTCAGCAGCCTTAAGTTGCCTGCTGATGGCGCTTTGCGTGAGCGAAAGCTCGTGCGCGGCTGCAGAAGCGCTGCCCAATCTGTCCACGGCCTCCAAGGCCAGCAGGGATGAAATTGATGGAAGGAAACGACGGGGCGCTATCATATGACAAATCCTCATACCTTTTGAATGCAATATCACTGGTGTTTGACGTCGGCCAGAGCCATGACAAACATGCGACCTTGCTAGTCGTGCCGTCAGTATCTGTATGGTGGTAACTGTGCAGATCGCTCAAACTGCTAAGACTGGCAGGGAAAAACCAATGACGAATTGTTGCAGGCGTTATTAAGGCTAACGATGCACTGCTGAAATTGAGGTATGCCATGGATCGCGCCCAGATCGTTCACCAGAACTTCCTGAACCGGGTCGCCAACCGTGAATTTCCGCACGGGAACGCCCCTGTATCAGGATTATCCAAAGAAGATGCGGTTTCTCTATTCCGGTCGCAGGTTCTTAGTCGGGCGTTGGATCAAACAAGCCGGACTATGCAGAAAGAAGGTAAGGGCTTCTACACGATCGGTTCGTCGGGTCACGAGGGGATGGCCGCCGTAGCCCATGCATTGCGACCGACCGATATCGCCTTTTTGCACTATAGGGATGCGGCGTTTCAGATAGCGCGTGCCGAACAATTGCCGGGCCAGCAGATCGCCTGGGATATGCTATTGAGTTTTGCCTGCTCATGCGAAGATCCGACATCCGGCGGCCGCCACAAGGTTCTTGGGTCCAAGGCGTTGATGATACCGCCACAGACGTCGACAATAGCCAGCCATCTCCCAAAGGCGGTCGGTGCGGCCTATGCGCTGGGCGCGGCTCGGCGAAACGCTCCCGAGCATAGGCAGTTGCCTGAAGACGGCATTGCCATGTGTTCGTTTGGGGACGCTTCTGCAAATCACTCAACTGCGCAAGGGGCGATCAACACCGCCGGGTGGACAAGCGTGCAGTCGACACCTCTGCCATTGTTGTTCGTGTGTGAGGATAACGGAATTGGAATATCGGTAAAAACGCCTAAAGGCTGGATTCAGATTTCTATGCAGCGTCGACCTGGCATCAAGTATTTTCAGGCAAACGGGTTGGATATCTATGAGACTTATGCCGTCGCCAAAGAGGCTGCAGAATACGTACGCACCAGGCGAAAGCCTGCATTCCTGCACTTAAAGACTGTTCGTCTTTATGGTCACGCAGGCGCAGATATGCCAACGACGTACCTAAGCAAATCCGAAGTCGAAGCGGACGAGGCCAATGACCCGCTTTTGCACTCGGTCCGATTAATGGATCAAGCCGAGGCTCTCTCTCCCGATGACGCGTTGAGAATCTATACAGACACATGTGCGCGAGCCAAACGGATCGCGGCTGAAGCATCCTCGCGCCCGCACTTGGCCGATGCACAGGAGGTCATGAAAAGCTTGATTCCCCCTAAACGTCCATGCAAGCCCACTAATGGACCGGGCGCCAAGGCGCGAGCCGACGCTTTTGGAAACGACCTGCGCGCTTTGGACGAACCGCAACCCATGAGCCGCCTGATCAACTGGGCGCTGACTGATCTGATGCTGGAACATTCTGAGATCGTGTGTATGGGCGAAGATGTGGGACGCAAAGGCGGAGTGTATGGTGTTACGCAAAAACTGCAGCAACGTTTCGGCGCTGATCGAGTGATCGATACTTTGTTGGATGAACAGGCCATTTTGGGATTGGCAATTGGAATGGGGCATAATGGATTTATCCCGATCCCAGAAATTCAGTTCCTCGCTTACTTGCACAATGCTGAGGATCAAATCAGAGGTGAAGCGGCCACGCTTCCATTCTTCTCGAATGGACAATTTACCAATCCAATGGTGGTTCGTATTGCCGGACTCGGTTATCAGAAAGGTTTCGGCGGACACTTTCACAATGACAATTCACTTGCTGTTTTGCGGGATATTCCTGGGGTCATTTTAGCGTGTCCGTCGACCGGCGCAGACGCGGCAAAAATGCTGCGGGAATGCGTGCGGCTCGCCCGGGAAGAACAGCGCGTCGTGGCGTTTGTGGAACCAATAGCGCTCTACCCAATACGTGATCTTCACCAGCCTCAGGACGGGGGGTGGATGACCATTTATCCGTCGTCGGAACAACGGATCGCACTGGGCCAGGTTGGTGTGCATGGAAACGGTACCGACCTGGCGATTGTGACCTATGGCAACGGGAACTACTTGTCGCAACAGGCTTTACCGGAATTACAGGCCGCAGGTGTTAAGACACGTGTTATCGACATGCGTTGGCTAGCGCCATTGCCTACTAAAGGAATTTTAACAGCCACCAAGGATTGTCGACACGTGTTGATCGTCGATGAATGCCGCAGAACTGGAAGTCAATCAGAAGGCTTGATGACCTTATTCTGCGAGGAACGGTCTCATATTCCGATTGGACGCGTAGTTGCCGAAGACAGCTTTATCGCAACAGGGCCAGCCTATGCGGCGACCCTGCCCTCACGCAAAGGCATAGTGAAAGCAGCTTTGGAATTGACGGGAGAAGCTATATGACCCGAACCGCCGTCGTGATTTGTCCTGGACGGGGGACATATAACAAGGCCGAACTGGGCTATCTTCGTCGCAATCACCCAAGCCGGATGGCTCTGTTTAAAGGCTTTGACGCCATACGAGCCGAGAACGGGCAAGAAACAATAACGGGCTTGGACGGTGCAGATAGGTTCTCTGCCGCTAAATATTCACGCGGAGATGTCGCCTCGGCGCTGATATTCTCAGCCTCGTTGGCGGATTCGCAGAATTTGGCTAGCGACATCGAAGTAGTCGCCGTTACCGGGAATTCCATGGGATGGTACAGTGCGCTGACCGCGGCGGGAGCACTGAGCGCAGCGGAAGGTTTCCGCGTCGCTAATACAATGGGCACGTTAATGCAGGCCAATTTGATTGGGGGCCAGTTAGTTTATCCGTTTGTAGGTGATGATTGGGTGAATGACCCCATTCGCAAAGCATCAATTTTGAAGGAAGTCGCTCGAATAAATGTTGTGCAGGGACATAGACTGGCATTATCAATTGATCTAGGTGGAATGTTGGTTCTGGCCGGAAATGATGCAGGCTTGACAGACTTTGAGGAATCGCAACCTGTTGTTCAGGAAAGATTTCCCCTGCGTCTTCACAACCACGCGGCCTTCCATACTCAGCTACAAAGTCCCGTCGCGGCGGAAGGACAGGCGGTTCTCAGTGAGATAAAATTTACCCAACCCAATCGTCCGATCATTGATGGGCGTGGCAAAATTTGGTGGCCCGGCGCGGTCGATACGCAAAAGCTGAGGGACTACACCTTGGGGTATCAGGTGACTGAAGCCTATGATTTCACGCGCGCTGTACAAACAGCGGCCCGGGAATTTGCACCGGATCTTTTCATCGTAACGGGTCCCGGAACAACGCTGGGTGGAGCAGTCGCCCAATCATTGGTTCTGGCAAATTGGCGAGGAATGAAAGATAAAGCAGCGTTCTCGGCAGTGCAGGAAAGTCAAAACCTGCTTGTGGCGATGGGCCGGGAAGACCAAAGAGCACTTGTAGTCGGTTGAATTTGTTTCAATTGTCGGCGCGAAATGCAGGGAACTATCTGTCTGTGAATTCTGTTGATCATTCGTTGTGGCGGAAGACCTGTGCTGAAAAGGTCGAAACGAATTCATTAACCGGGAGTGTTTCGGTTGATTTGGCAGTAATAGGCGGCGGTTACACGGGCTGTTCTGCAGCCCTTACAGCCGCAAAGGCGGGTGCTGCGGTTTGCCTACTTGAAGCGGAAGAGATCGGTCATGGCGGCTCTGGTCGCAACGTAGGGTTGGTAAACGCGGGGCTTTGGCTGCCTCCGAAGAAAATCCGCGAACGCCTGGGAGAGCAGGTTGGGAATCGGCTAATTCAGCTTTTGGCGGCAGCCCCTGCCGAGGTTTTTAAGTTGATCGAACGTCATCAAATCGATTGCGATCCGCTTCAAAATGGAACATTGCATTGCGCCCATTCAAGGGTGGGCGAGATGGATCTCAAGTCACGGTACGCCCAATTAAAAGAATCCGGAGCGCCAGTAGAATTGATTTCCGCAGAAGATACGAAATCCAAAACAGGCAGCGACCAGTTTCAAGCGGCGCTGTTTGACCCGCGTGCGGGGACGATCCAGCCATTGGCTTATTGTGTGGGACTGGCCCGAGCAGCGTCGCAGGCAGGTGCACAGATATTTGAACAAAGCGCGGTGCTGTCGCTTGATTATCTGGATAACCATTGGGTTTTGGCCACGTCGAATGGTACAGTACACGCCAAGGCCGTTATTCAGGCCACAAACGCTTATCATCAAAACCTAAATCTGACGCGACCGCAGTATGTTCCGATGTACTTTTTTCAATACGCGACAGCCCCACTAGCCGAAAATCTTCGTGCCTGCATACTGTCAGGTGGTGAAGGATGCTGGGATACCGAGTTGATTATGACATCGTTCCGTATGGATCGGGATGGTCGATTTATTATAGGCGGAATGGGTGATTTGAGCAGTTTTGGGCGCTCTTTTCATCATGGTTGGGTTAGGCGCAAACTTTCCGCGCTTTTTCCTTCGCTTGCGGATCAGCCCTTGGTTGACGAATGGCACGGCAGAATTGCTATGACCTCTGATCATTTACCAAAGATTATAAAACTCGGCCCAAATGTTTTGGCTGTGCACGGGTTTTCTGGGCGCGGGATCGGGCCGGGCACGGTTTTCGGCAGGATGATGGCCGAAAGCCTGTTGAAGGATGACCTGGCCCGGTTGCCAATTGCACCAGTGGCTCAATACAATGAGTCATGGACGCGGACGCGCCGGACTTTTTTTGAGACCGGCGCAGCGCTTACTCACCTGTTCAAGGCACGTTCTTAGCGGATTACACTGATCGCGTTATGCCACCGTCCACCCGAATATTTTGGCCGGTGATGTATCCACCGCCTTCAGAGGCCAGCAGGGAAACAACCGAGGCAATCTCATCATAACTGCGGCCATAACGACCCATCGGAATGCGGGCGCGGAATTCTTCCTTTTCCGGAAGGCTGTCGATGAACCCGGGCAGGACGTTGTTCATTCGGATGTTCTCAGCCGCATACTTGTCAGAAAAAAGCTTGGTAAAGGCCGCAAGTCCTGCTCGAAACACGCCGGATGTCGGAAATACCGGGTCGGGTTCGAAGACGGCAAAGGTCGAGATATTGATGATTGAACCGCCACCCTGTTCTTGCATTATTGGCGTCACCAGCCGGGTCGGACGAACCGCGTTCAGAAAGTATACTTCCATACCGGCATTCCAGTCTTCATCCGACAGTTCCAAAATGGGCGCTCTTGGGCCGTGGCCAGCTGAATTGACCAAAACATCTACACGTCCCCAATGTGACATTGCCGCGTCGACCAGTTTTCTCAGATCATCGTTGGATTGGTTCGACCCCGTAATCCCCACGCCCCCCAATTGTGCGGCCAATGCCTCGCCTTTGCCCGAGGATGACAAAATTCCAACTTTGAAACCGTCTGTCGCCAACCTACGTGCCGCGTCAGCGCCCATTCCACTGCCGCCTGCGGTGATCAATGCCACTTTCGTCATTTGTTTTTCTCCGTTCTTTGTTTGTCGGCATTTTGCAATCTGCGCGGGCGTTTGACCAATCAGTTCTTCTGACTTTATGTTGTAGAAAAACTACTGTTAACGGTCATGTCGGCACTACCCCCACTCAATTCCATTCGCGCCTTTGAAGCTTCGGCAAGGCATCTGAATTTCCGTTTGGCCGCTGCTGAGCTAGGTGTCACTCAGGGTGCAGTTGCACAGCACGTTCGTGGGCTGGAGGCCCGACTAGGGCAGGCCCTGTTCGAACGGTTGCCCCGCGGACTGAGATTGACCGAGGCTGGTCGTCGTTTTCATTCTCCGTTGCGACGGGCATTTAGGTTGATCGAAGAAGCTGTGGACGACCTATCGGGCCATCGCCAAATAACTATCTCCGTCACGCCAAGCTTTGCGTCGAAATGGCTCGTTCCGCGCCTTAACGACTTTATAAGAAAGAACCCGGAAATAGCGGTGCAAGTAGATGCGCGTGAGCGTTTGGCGGATTTCAGAACAGATGGTGTGGACATTGCTGTTCGGCAAAGCCGCGGGCCAATTGGCGACGGCTTCAATGCAAAGCCGTTGTTTTCGAACGAGTTCATTCCCGTATGCAACCCCTCGCTGGGCGACCAAATTTCCGTTCCAAATGACCTGATGCGTTTTACCTTACTAACCGACTCACATGGTCTGTGGCCGCTGTTCCTTGAACGGGTCGAAGTGGCGGGTCTGGCTAGGACGATGAGCTTTAGTCAAACAAGCCTTGCGATTGATGCGGCAGTATCGGGGCAGGGAGTGGCTTTGGCGAACGCTGCATTAGTCGCATCTGAGCTCGCTTCAGGCGAGCTTGTTCAACCACTGAAAGAAACCTTGTTCGACGATCTTGTTTTTTTCGTCGTTGCCCCCCTAAAGCCCCGCCAACCCGAACTTGTTTCGCTTATGCGCGACTGGCTTCTTTCTCAGGCTTGAAGGTTGGCGGCAATCGCTTCGACCCGCGTGCGCAACCAGCGATGCGCAGGATCATTCGCGGATCTCTGATGCCAAACCATGTATATGTTCACAGGTTCGCAATCGAACGGGAGTTCTGCGCAATCCAAACCTGCCAGGGGTCCTTTCTTCATCAGTGCTGTGTCCGTCGAGATCAAATCGCTGCCTTTTACAAACGATGGGATCGCGTTGAAATGGGGCAGTGTCACCGTTGCAGGGTTAATCTGGCTCTGGTCGACGCCGCGCATAACGCTGCGGGCGCTGCGACCATCGGCAAAACGCACGTCGACATGCTCGCTTTGGCAATAAGTTTCCCAACTGTCCGGCGGATCGCGTCTGCTGGCGTCAAAAAATATCATCAAAGGGCTGGTTAAGAGCCGCTTTTGAAAGATATCTGGACCATCTGGCGGTAACGGCGTCAGCATCATCTGACACCGGTCACTTCGTAGCAATTCAGGGTCTGGTACTCCGGAAGATATGAACTCCAATCTCAATCGGACGTTCTCGGCGCGGACAGAACGCAGGAGATCGGGAAAAATTAACTCACGTGGCATGTCATTAGCAGCGATCTGAATATTGATTTGTTCAGACAATGGATCAAAAGGTCGCTCTTGGGTCAGAGCACGCATTCCATCCAGAACAAGCTGCGCCGGGTCTTTCAACGCCAACGCGCGTTCGGTCGGGGTCAAGCCTTGTCCCGAACGTACGAACAATGGATCTCCCAAAATTTGTCGCAACTTTGATAGTGTGTGACTGATCGCCGACTGCGTGACCCCAAGCCGATCCGCTGCTTTTGAAACCGAACTTTCCTGTAAAATTGTCAGAAAGACCCGTAAAACCTTTCCATCCAGTTCAGTAAAATCAATTTTCCTCATACCATCTATGATTATCTATGAATGGTTTTGCTGTCTACGGCGGGATACGTCACGATAACAATCAGGAGGCACGCGATGGGTATCCGTTTTTTCTCGGACAAAAACCGCCCCGTTCACATGGGGCCGTATCCGTTGGAACGGTTGGCGCGGCAATCTCGGATGCCGGATCTGTCGCAGGTTAAACCCATGCGGCGTCTCAACTTTCATCGACCTGAGCGTCCTGAAAACATCGTAAACGCGATGGGTGAGTTTCAGGCCATGATGGATGCCATCCGAGACGGAATTGTTAATCCAGTGATTTCAGAAATCCCAACCGATCCGGTCGAGCGAACAAATCATTTAAAAGCCTTTGGTTACTTCAATGATGCATCGATGATGGGGTGCGGTCCATTGCCATCTGATGCGTTCCTACCCGAGCCGCGACGAAATCCCGATATCGACCGTTTGGCTAATGCGTTAAAAACTCGTCAGACAAAAACGTTGGCTTCGGGCATCGATGTCATAATGGCTGATCTAAAAGAGAGCATGGAAGCTGCACCTGGCTCGATAGAGAACCACAGGCATTCAATCGTTTTTCTTTATGAACATCACCGGGACCCGGAACCGTCTGAACCTGGCTCTGACTGGATATTGGATGCTCAGGATCACCGAGCCTGCCTGAGGGCCACCGAAAATGCAGTCGTCATAGCAAATTACATCCGACTTTTGGGATTTGACGCGCGGGCTCATACATCCATGTCGTCAGAAGTTGATTTAGGCAAGTTGGCAGTAGCTGCAGGGCTGGCTTCGGTCGAAAACGGCGAGCTAGTTGCGCCTTGGTTGGGCCGACGCTTTGGCCTCGCCGCCGTAACGACAGAACTGGAACTCTCCCATGATCAACCTTTGTGTCCGCTGGCACAGCAGCCTTGGTTTCGTACGCAAGGACCGGCTTGGTGGCTGGGTGCCGGATTTGCCAAGAACGCGTTGAACCGAGACGCTTATGCCAAGCGGAGGTATGTGGACGGCGCGCATCCTTTTGAAAAACTCAAACGAGTCGACAACCCGACAACGTATATCGACGAAGAGAATGTTGCGCGCGTACCCAAGCGGGCAGACATGTTCGCGCGCGCCCAATTTGGTGATATGGGCAAGGCGCTGCAGGACAGTGCGAAAGGTGGTTACTATGTTCGCAAGTCGGCGCCGAGTTTTGCGCAGCGTCGGGCATTGGGTGCTTTTGTTCTCTTACAGGACGGCGAAAGCGCCAATGACGTAAGACCCTCAGATCCGGTCAGAAATGCCGAAAACATCAAGGCCGCCAGTTATTTCCTAGGTGCCGATGCCGTGGGCCTTAGCAGATGCCCCGAGTGGACTTGGTATTCTCACGACGCAACCGGAGAAGAGATTAAACCGCCCCATGATCAGGCGGTCAGTATGATCATTGACCAGGGTTATGAGACAATGGAAGGCGCAAGCGGCGACGATTGGATAAGCGTTGCCCAGTCTATGCGCGCGTATTTGAGGTTTTCGCTGCTCGGTGGGGTGATAGCCCAACAAATCCGCAACCTTGGATATAAGGCCAAAGCCCACACGGTGATGGATGGTGAGGTTCTGCAACCTCCGTTGCTGCTGCTGTCAGGATTGGGCGAAGTCAGCCGGATCGGTGAGGTTATTCTAAACCCCTATTTGGGCCCTCGCCTGAAATCGGGTGTGGTTACGACCGATATGCCGATGACTCATGACAAACCTATCGACTTTGGCCTGCAATCGTTTTGTGAAAGTTGCAACAAATGCGCCCGTGAATGCCCTTCTGGGGCAATCACGGCAGGACCAAAACTTATGTTCAACGGCTATGAGATCTGGAAGTCCGACAGTCAAAAATGTGCCACGTATAGGATCACGACGCCGGGCGGCGCCATGTGCGGGCGGTGCATGAAAACCTGCCCGTGGAACCTTGAAGGTATTTTCAAAGAACGTCCCTTTAGATGGGCGGCAATGAACGTCCCTGCCGCCGCACCTGTGCTGGCCAAATTGGATGACGCCGTCGGAAATGGTGGCTTGAATGATATCAAGAAGTGGTGGTGGGATAACGAACTGCAAGCTGACGGGGCCTATCGCCCATCGGCTAATCCGCTAAATCGGCGGGACCTGCAAAGGGATTTGGACCTGAAATACGAGGATCAGACCTTGGCCGTCTATCCCGCGAATCTGGCACCGCACCCATGGCCGTACCCTTTTGCAATGGACCGCGAAGCAGGTATCGCCGCGTATCGGACCATGGTCTCGGCCGAGGAATATAAGGCTCGAAAGTCGGATGGTGATCTTTCGGTTGTCCATCACTATCGAATTGCAGGGGATGCACCGGTCATGAGGGTCGAGCTGACCCTGGCGGACAAAATGACTGCAGATGTGAGTAAATATGAGTTCTCTGCCTTGGATGGCAAACCATTACCCAAATGGACAGCGGGGGCGCATTTGGATGTTTTGGTGGCCCCAGAATTCCTGCGGCAATATTCCATGTCTGGTGACCCGTCCGACCGAAGCATCTATCAGATCGGCGTCCTTCGCGAGGATGAAGGGCGGGGCGGGTCCGCGCTTTTACACCGAATTTTTCAGGAGGGCCGAAAGGTTTTCATTTCAAAACCGATCAACCATTTCGAACTTGAGGAAACCGCATCAAGAACTTTTTTGATGGGCGGTGGAATCGGAATCACGCCGATGATTGCATTTGCCCATCGTTTGCATGCGTTGCAGCTTCCGTTTGAATTACACTATTCGGCCAGCAAGAGGGATGCGGCAGGGTATCTGGAGGACTTGACCGCAATGCCTTGGGCGGATCAGGTTCATTATCACTTTTCTGATGAAGGTACGCGCGCCGACCTGGATGTTATTCTGGGCAGTTACCGAGAAGGTTGGCACGTTTATACGTGCGGACCAGATCGCTACATGGATGGAGTCATTCAGGCTGCGGAACGCCAGGGTTTTCCCGAGGAAGCCCGACATCTTGAGTATTTTTCAGTTCCTGAGCAACCTGAATATGAAAATCACCCGTTCAAGCTGCGTTTGGTGCGTTCAGGACGAGAACTGGTTGTTCCGGCAGACAAGAATGCGGCACAAGTGCTGAACGAAGCGGGTATCCATGTGGACGTAAAGTGCTCGGATGGAATATGCGGTGTCTGCAAATGCGGTTTAATTTCTGGCGATGTCCAGCATCGAGATTTCGTTCTTTCCAACAAACAACGTGAAGGCGCGATCATCCTTTGCCAAAGCCGAGCTGCCCTAAACGAAGGTGTTATCGAGATCGATCTTTAGAGCCCTTTTCAGTCAAGGGTCGCTGCGGTAAAAAATAGGTCGCTCCTGCCATGGACGTTGGTCGAATGCTGCACTAACGTCCCCTCCGAACCCCAGTAGACCCTGATCCACAGGTGCGAGGTAAATTCATGGATTATCACAGCCCCGCCAACTTTGCAGAAGCTTCGGCTCTGGCATCCAAGGCGACGGGAATCACTCGGTTTTTAGCAGGTGGTACAGATGTTCTGGTACAGCTGCGTTCGGAACTTGTGACGCCTGATACGCTGATCGACATCAAGAAAATAGATGGCGTGCGGGACATTACACGAAACGCTGACGGTAGCTGGACGCTTGGTGTCGCAGTGACAGGCGCCGAGATGAGCGAACATCCCGATTTGGGTAACGACTGGCCCGGATTGGTCGAAGCAATGGACCTGATCGGTTCGACCCAAGTGCAAGGTCGCGCAACGCTTACCGGCAACTTGTGCAATGGCTCTCCGGCCGCTGATTCCGTTCCAGCCATGATCGCTGCTGGGGCGACGGTGACCGTAACCGGACCGAAAGGCGACCGAGAGGTTGCAGTGGAAGACATCCCAACTGGTCCTGGGAAAACTGCGTTGACCAAGGGTGAGGTAGTTTCTGCAGTAAACATTCCGTCCCGAGGAGAGAGTGGTGGTGACGCGTACCTGCGTTTTATCCCACGCACCGAGATGGACATTGCCGTCGTCGGTGTCGGGGTTAATCTGCGTTTGGACGGTGACAAGATCACCGAAGCCCGCGTTTCGCTCGGTGCAGTTGCGCCGACCGTTTTACTGGTTGAAGATTGCGCCAACGCGATCATCGGCAGCTCGCTTGATGATGAAGCTTTGGAAGCACTGGCTGCTGCGGCCTCGGCAGCGTGTAACCCGATTGATGACAAACGGGGCACGATTGAGTTCCGTACCGAGGTCGCGGGTGTTCTCGCAAAGCGTGCCGCTAAAATCGCCTATGCCCGTGCGAAGGGAGAACAAGCATGAGCAAGTTTCACGTAACTACTCAGGTCAATGGGGATGAAGTTGAATTCCTTTGCGACCCACGCGAAACCCTACTTGATTGTCTGCGGGACAAGCTGAACCTTACCGGCGCTAAAGAGGGCTGCGGAACAGGTGACTGTGGTGCTTGTTCGGTTTCGGTTGATGGCCGTCTCGTCTGTTCCTGTCTGATGCTTGGCGTGGAAGCCGAAGGAAGGGCAATAGAAACAGTCGAAGGCCTTGCCGATGGTAAAGTATTGCATCCGCTGCAGCAAAAATTCATCGAACACGCGGCGCTGCAATGCGGTATCTGCACGCCGGGTATACTGGTTGCAGCCAAAGCGCTGCTGGAAAAGAACCCGGACCCGACCGAGGAAGAAACTCGTTACTGGCTGGCAGGCAATCTTTGCCGTTGCACGGGTTACGACAAGATCATTCGCGCCGTTATGGAGACGGCGGCCGAAATGCGGGAGGCTTCGTAATGGCACTCGACGATCGCAAATCTCAATTCACTTTTGTTGGCACAAGCCCGGATCGACCGGATGGTTTGGACAAAGTTACCGGACGCGCCAAATTTGGGGCAGACGCTTATGCACCAGGGATGTTGCATGGAGCGATTCTTCGTTCACCGCATGCGCATGCTAGGATCGAGAAGATAGACACCTCAAAGGCGGAGGCGCATAAGGACGTAAAGGCGGTAGTAACCCGCGCTGATTTTGCCGATGTACCGTTTAAACCAGGGCTTGAGGGCGAATTCTGGAATGTTCTAGAAAATGTTATGGCCGGAGATAAGGCGCTGTACGACGGTCACGCAGTTGCGGCGGTCGCTGCGACTTCAGCACTGTCGGCGCGTGATGCACTAAAGCTGATCGACGTCGAATACGAAGTGTTGCCACATGTTACCGACGTAGACAAGGCAATGGCCCCGGATGCTCCGGTCATTCGGGAGGGCGCCGCTGATTATTCTGTTCCTGAAGGGATGCACCCAAACGTCGTGCGTTATCATGAAAGTGGACATGGCGATGTCGAGGCCGGCTTTGCCGAAGCCGATCTTGTAATCGAGGATAGTTTTGTAACAGAAGCGACCCATCAGGGCTATATCGAACCTCACGCGTGTCTGGCATCGCTCGGCAACGATGGGAAAGGTGAGCTGTGGTGCACGACGCAAGGTCACTGGATCGCCCAAAAAACCTGCGCTGCACTGTTAGGGATTGAAACCGCGCAACTGCGCGTTACGGCGTCCGAGATAGGCGGCGGGTTTGGCGGTAAAACCACCGTTTTCATCGAACCCGTCGCACTTGCGTTGAGCCGCAAGGCCAATCGCCCTGTGAAGATCGTGATGACGCGGTCCGAAGTCTTCAGAGCTACCGGTCCGACCTCATCTGCCTCAATGGATGTAAAGATCGGTATGAAGAAGGACGGCACAATTTCAGCCGCTCAGGGCGTATTCCGTCTTCAGGGTGGGGCTTTCCCCGGCGCACCGGGCGACTTAACGGCGATGTGCGCCTTCGCCCCTTACAATCTGACCAACGTCAAACAGACCGGTTACGACGTGATGTCAAACCGTCCAAAGCAAGCCGCCTATCGCGCGCCGGGTGCGCCAATGGCGGCTTTTGCCGTTGAATCGGTGATTGACGAGATGTGTAATGAACTGGGTCTTGACCCCGTCGAAGTTCGACTGAAAAACGCTGCACACGAAGGTACTAAAGCCAGCTTTGGCCCCAGATACGAACGTATTGGTTTGGTCGAAACGCTCGAAGCTGCGAAGGCGCATCCTCACTATTCAGCACCGCTTAAGCCGGGGCAAGGTCGTGGAATATCCTGCGGGTTCTGGTTTAACCACGGCGGCGAAACCTCGGTCTCATTGGCGCTGTCCGAGGATGGATCGGCCCAGTTGATGGTCGGAACGCCGGATATCGGCGGCTCTCGGGCCTCGATGGCATTGATGGCCGCCGAAGTTCTGGGCATTCCTTATGAGAATATTCGGGTCACTATCGCCGATACAGCGACGCTTGGGTACAACGACGTGAGCCACGGCTCCCGCGTGACTTATGCGTCAGGTTTGGCTACGATCAAGGCCGCCCATCATGCCGTCGAAAAGCTGTGTGAGCGGGCGGCGGCAAAGTGGGGTATTCCTGTCGATGCTGTAAAATGGGAAAACGGCTGCGCAGTACCCTCGGGTTCCAACGCAGGTGACTTCGATCCGATGCCATTGGCAGATATTTCCGCAGACATGGGCTCGACTGGGGGTCCTATCTCGGGCCATTTCGAAGCCACTCCAGAAGGCGCCGGGGTTTCTTTTGGAACTCATATTGTGGACGCCGAGGTCGACCCTGAAACCGGAAAGACCAGCATCACGCGTTACACGGTTATTCAGGACGCGGGCAAAGCCATCCACCCTTCCTATGTTGAAGGTCAATTTCAAGGTGGTGCGGCACAAGGCATCGGTTGGGCGCTGAACGAAGAATATGTTTATGGCGAAGACGGTCGATTGCAAAATTCGATATTCCTTGACTATCGCGTTCCGGTAGCCAGTGACCTTCCAATGATCGATACAGTTATTGTCGAGGTACCCAACCCTGGCCATCCGTTTGGCGTTCGTGGGGTCGGTGAAACCGGGATTGTTCCGCCTCTTGCGGCTATCGCCAATGCCGTTTCAAATGCAGCCGGTGTGCGGATGCGGCAACTGCCTATGTCTCCGCCGCGCATCTTGGCCGCGCTGAAGGGCAATGGTTGAAGTTCATCTCTGGTCTGGTCTCCGCTCATTGACCGGAGGCCAGCAAGTTGTTGAGGTGCAAGCGCGCACGACCGGAGAATTGTTGCGCGAACTCGTGCGTATCCATCCTCAGCTGAAGGGCCCGATTGACGCTGGTGTGTCAATCGCCGTCGATGGCCGCGTCATTGCCACGGGTTTGACCGAACCAATTCCGGAGGGCAGTGAGGTTTATCTGATGCAACGCTTAAGAGGGGGCTGACGCGGGGAATTGCAGCACAGATAAATACCGCCTTAATAAGGTAAAAAACAAAAAGGCATTTTGCTTTTAGGCCATTGTCTTCGTTCAACTTTCAAAGAATATGCAATTGGCTTTCAATGCTGAAAAAACGGTGACTTTGGTTTTTCTCAGCAAAACCTACTAGTCTTATTAGATACCGTAAATCGCGATGATCAATTCGACTAAGAAGCTACTTCGTTAATTTCTTCAAATATTGTTTGCAGACCAACTTCTTACAATAAAAATAGACAAAAACGAATTATTGAGTACATTTAACCTTGGCAACTTAGATTACATAGGTTCTGGACCTATAAACGGGTCCCGGCGTCAACGGCTGCTTTGACTCAGACCAGACACTGGCGAAAAATACGGCTATGACCGAGTTGCGGACGAAGCTGACCTTGGCTACAAAAGCCATCTGCCCCCGAATCTAATTTTTCGGATACCGCCCTGAAATTAATTTCTTGCCACCGGCTTAGAACGCATGCGACCCGCAGTTTCTCTTTCCGCGCGTTTGCAACGAATGGGTGGCAGACCTTGGTCAATCAAGGCCATGTCCTCGAGAACCATATCACCCATCTTTTTGAATGCAGTGTCTATGGCGCCGGCGCGGTGCGCCGACTTGATAAGACCATGTAACGAGCGCCCTCTATGATCAAATGGCAGAGGCTCGTCGGGCCAAACATCGGAGGCTGCAATTATGTGGTTCCGCTCTATCGCGTCTAGCATGGCTTCAAAATCGACCACGTCTGCTCGGCTTAAAAGAATAAAGGCTGCCGACGGTCGCATTGCTGCAAATTCTTCTTCCCCAATCAATCCGCGGTTCTCGGTTGTAGCTGCGGCAAGCACAAAAACAAAGTCAGACTCGGTTAAAACCTCAATGAGGTCGGCTGGGATAACTTGGTGATCTTCAAGAACTGAATTTGGTAGCCATGGGTCGAAGACTCTGACGTTGCACCGGAAACCCACGAGCAAGCGGTGGAGTGCTCGGCCGATGTCCCCAAAACCGATCAATCCTATGTCAGCCTCCGTTAAAAGCCGAGCGGAGGAATTGCCATCTCCGCCCCAGAGTTCCCTTCCCGATCGGAAATCGGCATCAGCTTGGCTAATCTGCCTTGCGAGATCGAGTGCGAAACCGAGTCCAATCTCCGCCACTGGTACGGCAAAGACTGAGCCGGTTGTGAGTACATAGATGCCCCGGTTGAATATCTCTTCGTAAGGCATGTTATCCAAAAGGTTCGATTCTACGTTAAAAACCGCCTTCAGCGAACTCATCTTTGCGAGAGCTTCGGAAGGTATCGGCGGTTGACCCAGTACGTATCGGGTATTTGCAAGTAAGGCTTCGCCAAGCCCAGCGACGGCGTCTGCTTCAGTTTCGTGCAACTCATAGCGTGCGCGTAGTTCTGACAACTTCTCAGGCGTGAATATCAAATCAAGGCTGCGCGGTTCGGGAGCGCAAATCACTAACGGTTTAGATTGTTTCGTCACTCAAACGCCCCCAACGTAAATCGGTATTCATCACCACACTCTACAAACGATTCCGTAGAGAGTAACCTGACTTTCAAGACTAGTACCCTCCAAGACAGTTTTGAGCCATGTGAGTACGCAAAGTAGCGGTTGGTCTCCAAATTTTCGGAGCACTGCAAATTTAAGAGATTTGTAATTTTCTTGCAGGAAAGAGAGATCAATGGTGTGATTGACCCCGCCACGGGGGAACAGGGCCAAGTCTGTGTCCGATAAGAATGCCCGGAAATGCAAACCTCCATTGGCGATAAATGGGTTGGGCTAAATACCGATCCGATACTAAGGGAGGAAAAGTCTTGAAAAGAACAACAATGACATTGGCTGGGTCACTAGTTGCACTCTCAGCATCACTCAGCGCCGCTCAAGCTGACAAGCTTACACTGTATTGCTCGGCCCAGGAAGATTGGTGCCAACTGATGGCGCGAAGCTTCGAAGACGCAACGGGGATCGACGTAAACATGACTCGTAAATCTTCTGGTGAGACATTTGCCCAAATTCGTGCTGAAAGCTCAAATCCGAAAGGTGACGTCTGGTGGGGAGGAACGGGAGACCCGCATCTTCAAGCCGCTGAAGAGGGCCTGACAATGGAGTATATGTCGCCGATGCGCGATCAACTTCATGACTGGGCAATTTCACAGGCCGAAAGTGCAGGCAACAAGACGATCGGAATATACTCCGGCGCGTTGGGTTACGGTTACAATTCCGACTTGCTCGCTGCTAACAACCTGCCCGAACCCGCATGTTGGAAAGACCTACTGAAGCCTGAATATAAAGGTCATGTGCAGATGGCGAACCCGAATTCTTCGGGTACCGCATACACGACATTGGCTTCGATGGTGCAGATATTCGGTGAGGACGAAGGCTTTGAATTCATGAAAGGCCTGCACTCCAATATTAACCAATATACAAAGTCTGGTTCTGCTCCGATAAAGGCAGCGGGACGCGGTGAAAACACCATCGGCATTGTCTTCATGCACGACGCAGTTAAGCAAGCCGTCTCGGGTTTCCCGGTAAAGGTCGTTGCGCCGTGTGAGGGCACGGGATACGAGATCGGTTCCATGTCGATCATCGACGGTGCGCGCAACGAAGAAGAAGCCAAGAAATTCTATGACTGGGCGCTTAGCACTGACGCTCAGAATTTGGCACTGCAGGTCAACGCGTTCCAGGTGCCATCCAACAAAGGTGCCGAGACATCCGAAAGTGCGCCTGACATGAGCCAGATCAAACTGATCGACTATGACTTCAAGAAATACGGCTCGTCAGACGAACGCAAGCGGCTGCTACAGAAGTGGGACGAAGAGGTTTCGGTTCTGCCTCAGTAAGTGACTGAAGAAAAGACAATAACAGCCCACCCAGTGCTAATCTTCTGGATCATCGCTGGGTGGGTCGGCTTCTGCCTTCTGCCATGGTACATGGTAGAAGATGGGCTTTGGTCATTCGCGTGGTTGGTGGATGGCTATCCGTTTGATGAGGACTATGCTCCAGCCCTCTTTTTGATAGGACAAGCCGAGAAGCTGTGGCTTGCGCCATTGCTAATCCCGTTAGTACTTCCGCTACTTGTGCTGAACAGGCCAAAGTCCGATCCTCGATACGCACGTATTCTGGTCTTAGCAGGTGCCTTGGGTTTTGGCTGGCTCATTGCACAAGGCTTCTCGATAGGCATCAGGGGCTTTAACTTCGAATGGCTGAACGCATTGTTCGGAGAGCCGAAGATCCGTCAATTCGGAATGGGATACGGCGCCATGATTTGCGCGTCGGCGTTTCTGTTCCTGCTTACCCAAGGAATCGCGGCACGCGGCGCGATCAACGGTGATGTTTTCGTCGTTAGTGCAATCGGAGGCGTGATTACAATTGTAACTGCATTTGTGTTTTACCCGATTGCCAACATGCTGTTTTCGGCATTCATAACAGAGGACGGGACTTATTCCGTATCGGTATTCGCGTCGAAGTTCTTTGATAATCGACTCTGGGGGCTGGGCTGTTTTGCCGGCGCAAAATGTGGGGCCGCTTGGAATTCACTCTTTCTTGCCATTCTGGTTGGGATAATAACGACTTCGCTCGGTTTGTGTTTTGCATTGGTCGTCACAAGGTCGGGGTTCCGCTTCAAAAGGGGAATGCGAGCGCTTACGGTCTTACCGATCATCACGCCGCCTTTCGTGATTGGGCTGGCATTAATCCTGTTGTTTGGTCTTTCCGGGTCAGTCACTGTTTTCTTTGCCGAGCTCTTCGGTATTCAGCCCACTCGTTGGCTCTACGGGATGCCGGGAGTGCTGATTGCGCAGACCCTTGCCTTCACACCAATTGCTTTCCTTGTCCTGATTGGCGTTGTCGAAGGTGTGTCCCCCTCGATGGAGGAGGCTGCACAAACATTGCGTGCGAACCGGTGGCAGACCTTCAAAACGGTCTCCTTGCCATTGATGCGCCCGGGTTTAGCAAATGCCTTTCTTCTCGGCTTTATCGAATCCATGGCGGATTTCGGAAACCCACTGGTTCTGGGTGGCAATTTCGACGTTTTGTCGACCGAAATTTTCTTCGCCATCGTTGGCGCTCAGTACGATCAAGGTCGAGCTGCAGTGCTGGCCATGGTTCTTTTGTTCTTCACACTGTCCGCCTTTTATGCGCAGCGGGCTTGGTTAGGAAAGAAGAGCTACACAACCGTGTCCGGCAAAGGAGACGCAGGTGTCCATCCGTTGATGCCGAACGGTCTGGCCATTCCGGTGTTAGCTATCGCACTGACATGGGCGCTGTTTACAGCAATAGTCTATGGGATGATCATCTACGGTAGTCTTGTTGAACTTTGGGGTGTCAACAACTCGCTGACACTTAAGCATTATGTGACAGCCTTCTCTGTTCGATTTGAAGAAGAGGGGATTCGCTGGACAGGGGCTGCTTGGGACAGCTTCTGGACAACCATCACCATTGCTGCAATCGCGGCACCATTGACGGCCGCGGTCGGGTTGGTGAATGCTTACCTGCTTACAAGGCAAAGCTTTGCAGGCAAGAATGCTTTCGAATTCGGAACTATGCTGTCCTTCGCTATTCCTGGGACGGTCATCGGCGTCAGCTATATCTTGGCATTCAACGTACCGCCGATAGAAATCACTGGGACAGGCGTAATCCTTGTGGTTAGCTTCATATTCCGCAACATGCCGGTTGGCGTGCGGGCGGGCATCGCATCCATGTCACAGCTCGACAAGTCTTTGGACGAGTCCTCGTTAACGCTCGGAGCCAACTCCTGGCAGACTTTCCGACGGGTAATCCTCCCGCTACTTAGGCCAGCAATCTTAGCCGCGCTCGTCTACAGCTTTGTACGCGCCATGACGGCCATTTCGGCAGTAATTTTCCTAGTGTCTGCCGAGTACGATATGGCGACCAGCTATATTATTGGGCGGGTCGAAAACAACGACTACGGACTTGCTATCGCTTACTCGACCACATTGATCTTTGTCATGCTAGCGGCTGTCGGGTTTTTGCAGATTCTCGTCGGCCGCGTTCAGATTGGACGGCGCACACAACTCGGGGCAGAGAAAACGACATGACTGATCAAAAGATTGCAAGCAAGGCTGCTCCGGTGGTGTTTGAGGGTGTTTCGAAAGTATTCGGGAAAGATGTGGTCGCAGTTGATAACATCGACCTAAAAGTTGAAGCAGGAAAACTGGTCACGCTGCTGGGCCCATCGGGGTGCGGCAAGACTACGACTCTCCGAATGATCGCGGGGCTGGAGATGGCCAGTTCCGGTCGCATCCTGATAGGCGACCGCGATGTGACAAGACTGCCTGCTACTGATCGCGACGTATCGATGGTATTTCAGTCCTATGCCCTTTTTCCCCACATGAGCGTAATAGAGAACGTCATGTACGGGCTGACATTCTCCGGATATGACAAAGGTGAGGCTCGGTCGCGTGCGTTGTATGGGTTGGATCTCGTTGGTTTGAAGGGATTCGAGGGTCGATTGCCCAGCGAGCTTTCTGGCGGGCAACAACAACGCGTCGCGGTAGCCCGGGCCTTGGTGCTGGAACCGCAAGTCCTGCTTTTTGATGAACCATTGTCGAATCTTGACTCGAAGCTCCGCCGGCAAGTGCGTGAAGACATCCGAGCAATTCAACAAGACCTTGGCCTGACGGTCGTCTACGTGACCCACGACCAAGAGGAGGCCCTTGCCGTCTCAGACGAAATTGTCGTTATGCGCAACGCCTCCATCGCTCAAATTGGCACGCCGCGGCAGCTTTACGATGCCCCAATAGACCGATTCGTGGCAGATTTTATCGGTGAAGCGAACCTGATCAATTGCAGAATCGTATCAGTTGAACGTGATCAGGCCACAATTGAAATCGAAGGGTATCGGCATAGACTACCAGCTCGCGGGTTGAGCAAAGGACCAGCTACTTTGGCGGTGCGCCCCTCCCGGATTGTAATTGGCTCTGACGCCGGCATCACCGCAGAAGTAGCCAAGGCCACATATGTGGGCGTCCGGATGGAGTACACATTAAAAGGAACTTTCGGGCAGGTCTTCGCGGTGCAAGACGATGTGGACGACCCACTTGAAACGGGGACTGCTATCAAAATTTCATTTGCTGAGCGTGGACCTGTCTTGCTGCCGGGCGGATAATCTTGGGCAAGCTTATAGTCATTTCTCACCCAGAAGTTGTCGTCACGCCGGGTTCGCCGATCACCGAATGGGGGCTGAGCGACCTCGGCCTTGAACGCGCAAAGACGTTTGCGAGATCCAGCGTGATGTCGTCGGTTGGCGCGATCTGGTCTAGCTGCGAGCGCAAGGCACTTGAGACGGCTTCAGTTCTTGCGCGAATGCATAATCTAAAGCCGAATTCCGATCATCGCTTGGGCGAGAACGATCGCAGTGCGACTGGATTTTTGCCAATCGGTCAGTTCGAAGCGGCTGCGGATGCGTTTTTTGCCGCACCGGGGTCAAGCTTTCGGGGTTGGGAAACTGCAAACGCAGCGCAGAAAAGAATAGTTGAAGCAGTGACGTCAATCGTTAAGGTTCACGATTGCAAAGACCTCGGCTTAGTGACGCATGGTGCGGTCGGAACGCTTCTTTGGTGCCACCTCTCAGGCGAGAAAATCGATCGTCGATTTGATCAACCCGGTCAGGGTCACTATTGGAGCGCTGATCTAGAAAACCTCCGCCCTGACTTCAGTTGGCGCTCAATCACCTAGTTTAGTCAATACCCCAAGCCTCATCGCAAATGGCTATCAGCGTCTCGAAAACCTTGGGTGGTCCAGCAATAACACGACCGCCCACCCGGATCATTTTTTTTGCGTCTTGATCCTCGACCAACCCACCCGCTTCTGCAACCATCAACTGGCCGGCAAGACAATCCCAAGCGTTCATGTGCTCTTCGACATAGCCCAACAACCGTCCAGCAGCAACGTAAGCCAATGACAGTGCGCCACTGGCATTGCGATGATAGAGCGCTCCTTTTTCGACGAGCGCTGCAATGACTGGAACGACATTGGTTGCTTCAACCCGATTAGAATAGCCGACAGCAATGGTTCCGCATGCCAACTCGACATCTGATGCAACACGCATCGGCTGCCCGTTTAAAGTCGCGCCTGCGGCCTTGGTAGCGACATAGGTTTCGTCGACATTTGGTTCGTGGATGACGCCAACCTGTGTACTACCATCTGAAACAACTGCCAACACAATCGTCCAGGCGGGTATGCCGTGGATGAAGTTTGTTGTTCCGTCAATCGGGTCGATCACCCAATCAAAACCACTTAAGCCTCTCTTTGCCTCGTGCTCTTCTCCAAAGACCCCATCTTCGGGGTAAGCTTCGCTGATCTTTTGCCTAATGAACGTCTCGACATTACGATCCGCTTCGCTGACCCAGTCCTGAGCGCCCTTCTGATCGACAACCAAATTGTCACGATTGGTGAAGTAGGATAACGCGAGGGCACCTGCTTCCGCGGCGACAGCAATAGCGAATTTTCGCCGTTCTTGGATGTCATTCATCGTCGAAACCGTTTCTGAGCACTGCCTTTTTCGCAAACAATAGATGATCGGGCTCGATTGTGCCACTGTAGCGAATGGAAACTTGTTCTAAGAATGCTGAACAGCTGTTTCACTCTAGGCAAGGGCGGATCTTAGGTGCGCAGCGAGTGATCGTTGCTAATGCTATGAATTTCAGCTTTGGGCTCGGTGCAGACGTTCGGCAGAATTCAGTGAATGTCTGCTGCGCGGACATAACCGACGTTGGCTTTCTCGGTTGGAACAGCTTAGCACCCTAGTGACGGCCCACTGGTTTCTGTGTTTACTATGCATACGAACTTCAAAAATTCGAGAATTCCTCGGAGAAGAAATGCAGGGCGCACACGGGATCAGAAGGTTAGCTGCAATCGCCGCAATCGATATGGTCGCGTATAGTCGGTTGATCGAACAGGACGAAGCGGACACGCTCGCGCGTCAGAAGGTCATTCAGAAGGAAGTGATTGAGCCACTGGCATCAGAACATGGCGGTCGGATCGTCAAAACAACTGGCGATGGAGCGTTGATCGAATTTGATAGCGCCGTTAACGCGGTTACATGGGCGGCTGCATTTCAACGTCGCATTGCAAATCTCGAGATCGACAGCGAAGAACACAAACGCATTGCTTATCGCGTTGGCGTCAACGCCGGCGAAATTGTTGTCGATAACGAAGATATTTTTGGAGAAGGCGTAAACTTGGCTGCCCGGCTCGAAGCTTTAGCTGACGGCGGCGGTATAATGATCTCCGAAGGTGTCTTCAGAAATGTAAATGGCAAGGTGGAATTGGGTTTCGCTGATGTGGGTGAGCAGTTCGTCAAGAATATTGCGCAACCCGTTCGCGCCTATCGCGTATTGCTGGACAATAACGATGCAGGAAAGTTTGTCCCATTACCCAAGTCGGCAGTATTCAAGCGAAAAAGCATATTCGCGGGCGCTGCTATATGCGCTACGGCTGGTCTGGCTTTACTCGTATACATCTTTGTTTTTCCTAAGGAAGAACCCCAGGTTTCAAGGCTTCTAGTCGTTCCGTTCGAAGCCGACTCCCCTTCGGAACAAGTATTCGCTGATGCAGCTACAGAGAACTTACATTTGTCTTTTGAGCGTCTGAAGCAATTGGAGATGGCGCCTTACAGTATCGCAAAATCTTATGAGGGAATCGACGTCGACGAAAGTGAAGTGGCACGGGATCTGGGCGTTCGTTACGTCTTGGATGGTTCAGCAAAATCGAAACACGGGGTAATTGAACTTCACGCTCGACTTCGGGATACATTGGCGTCGGGCGACGGCGTGGTTTGGGAGGAGGTTTTTCAGGGAGAGGCTCATCAACTGCTGGACATGCTTGTCAGGGTGAAGCTGAAAGCGGCAGGCGCAATGGAGGCAAAGCTCAACGAAGTTGAGCGGAACATTCTGGAAAACCGACCAACGCAAAACCCTGTGGCTTACGTGGCATATGCCAGTGGCAAGAGGCTTCTAGATAGTAAAGACTTCACAGACATCGCAAAAGCGCTTCCTTTGTTTGACGAGGCAATATCGATGGACCCGCAGTTCACCGACGCTAAGCTGGGGAGTGCCGAAGCCAATTTTCAGATATGGGAGGGTAGCTTCAATACGATTAAGTTTACACTTGACGCTAAGACAACATTCTCCGAATTGATTGAGCAGGTTCTTCAAGGCGATCCGCGCAATCCTGAAGCCACAGCCCTAAAGGTTCGTGCTCTCTTAGAGCAACTCGAACCCGACCGTGCTCTTGCTCTGGCGAGGGGCTCCGTTTTCAACAATCCAACCAATTCTATGCTGCGCCTTGTTCTCGGAATGAGCCTGACCTCCGAAGGAAATTACGAAGGCGCAATTGCGGAATTTCAAGAGTATGAGCGACTATCGCCAAGGCTAAATTCTGGCGAAAAGGGAGATCTGGCGTGGAACTACTTGCGCGCTGGCGACAGCAGAAGAGCGTTGGAGCTACTGAACAGTATCCCAGAAGAAGAATTACGTGAGCAGCACCATCGGAACCTCGCAGAGGCGAATTTTCGGGAAGGGGACACCAAGGCTGCACAGGCTTACATGGAGTTGTTTCTGGCAAACAATGTCTGGCTCAATCTAAACTGGATGAAGCCTTGGTTTGCAATCTACAAGGATCCGCACGTTTTTTCCGTGTTCGAAGAAGCGATGTTGGGATCGGGACTGCCTGAGTGGCCATTCAACTTTGGCGACGGCCGCGAGGCCGACCGGATCGCTCATGATGAATTGGTTCGTTTGCATTCAGATGCTTTCGACGAACAGCATTACGTTGGTCCGTTCGGCGCTCCTTATTCAGAGGAACGAAATTCAGATGGAACGATAGTGATGAATTTTGATTGGATGAATGGAATACCATTGTCCGGAACGTGGAGGATTGTTGGCGATCAGGTATGCCGAAACATCCCCTCCGTGCACCAGGGGCGCGATCTGTGCCATTTCCTCTATCTCGACCCTGAGAAATCAACTGATGACCAGTGGTATGTTGCGGCTCCTTGGTCGTTTGGCATCGTGAATTCCGTGTTCGCTAGGACTGACAAGTGATACGAAACAAGCCGCCCACCTCGCTCTTTTGCTCTCACCTCGTGGAACCGACCTATAGGTCGGAAACTCTTGGCCTCTGAACTTCGGCTTTGGGCTCAGAGCGGTCGTTCGCTGTGAACGACTGATCTGCGGACAAATTAGCCGTTCGCTACCGCGCGGCACTGGGCAGTAATACTGTCAGACTAAATGAATACCGCTTCGCCGTTTGCACTAGTGGCTTTTCTTCGATGCATAGTTGATGTGTAGCTCACAGGTCAGGTCTTCTGTGAAGAGCTAGTATCGCTGGTACAAGGCTCTTCTTCGGGATCAGCTGCCGAAAGCCTCTCACCACCACTAGCGAGTTCTTCGTTCGTCGCGGCATAGTCGGGTGACCCAATTGGTGGATAGGAGAGCTGATCCTCCATTTTAGCTTCGTCCGGACTGGAAAAGCTGGGGAAAGGCAGACGGTTGCTTCGCCGCCACTTGTCAACTTCGTCGCCGGCCTTGGTGCTTTTTTCAGAATCGAGCCCGGCATCGCGGCTTAAATAGAGTGTGCTAGACGGAAAAGCGAAACTTGTACCGGAAGCTTCCACGATGTCCTTTATGCGTAGCATCACATCCTCACGGACAGCATAAAAATCATTCCATTCCCGCGTGCGTGCGTAGATCCGGATATGGATGTCTAGCGAACTTGCGCCGTAGCCGTAGAACCGCACTCGGATCGTATCGTTGTCGATCCTTGGGTGCCCGAGGAACATTTCACGGATCTTGGCCAGGACATAGCGCAGCTGGTCAGCGCCAGTCTCGTAGCGCAAACCGATCACGTGATCGATCATCATTTGGTCGCATTCGGCCCAGTTTATCAGCTCCATGTCAGCAAACTGAGCATTGGGGATTGTGATAAGTGTCCTATCTAGCGCACGAATCTGCGTCGAGCGTATACCGATCGTCTCGACCGTTCCGCTTCTATCACCGAATGAGCAAAAATCACCAACCCGGATTGGCCGATCTATGTAAAGAATAAAACCACCAATCAGGTTCTCAAGTGTCGGCCGGACCGCCAAGGCGACCGCGATCCCGCCGATGCCCAAACCGGCCATGACACTTAGGACTGGAAGCCCGAGAGCGTCAGCTCCGAAAGCGATGACGATGATCGCAGCGATTGCGCCAATAACCCGACCGATCAGTCGAATCATGTTTCTGTCTATGCTTTCTTGTTCGCTATTTACACGCTGCATGAATCCTTGCGTCGCAGCGATAACTAAAAGCCAGACGATGTATGCTAGCGCAATGTAGGTGACAAAGGTTTGAACTAAACTAACAAGCGACGATAGGCGCCCGACTACCAACAATTGATTCTCAAAAAATCGAGCTAGAGAACTGGCCGCGATTATCACTACAACTGGAGATAGAATTCGCAACAGCGTGCCGGAAAGTACGCTTTTGGTGGAATAATTACGTGTCACCTTATGCCAGAGTATCAGTGCGGATGAGACTAAAAGTATGGCAACCAGACCGATTATTACCTTCCAATATGGTGTATCTAAAATACTTTTTGTAAGTGCTGACGGGACGTTTCTCTGCAACCAACCAGGTATCATCGGTCCCGTGCCCTGCAATAATTCCGTGCGCCAGTCGTCTATGCGGACCTCTGGCTTTGTTTGAAAATGAATTACTGAGCTGTGGATCCGGGGCGCAACCTGCACCGTGTCCGAACTAAATAGAAACTCGAGTTCACGCGACCCATCCATCATTTGAACAATTTTCAAAGGGGTGCCAGGAATTCGATAAATCCCCCGACCATTGCTGTCAAAGGAATCAACACCAGGCACATCCGATAATTCTGGCAGCGGCACTCTAGCAATAATGTTCAATAGATAACTGACTGTCTCGATACTGGTAATTTGCTGTGCTGCGGGCGGAACTTTGGAAAGGTCGATTAACGAGGACAGGTCGCTTATCAATTCCCTAACACGTTTTCCGTTCGCTCGATTTCGTTGATTTCGATAGACTTCGACTGCATCTTCCAGAGAAGCTCGCAGAGTTAGTAGCTTTCTGAGTGTTGCGCGTGGGCTCTCGTTGTTTAGAGCAGCCAGATCCAATGCCGCGGATTCATCTAACCGCTCTTGAGCGATCGCTCCAGAATTTGGGGTAAATGCCAAAACTACCGATAGCGCAATCAGCGTAAACCAAAAGCGTCTTGCATAAATTGTTGCGCTTACGTAGCTCCTAATAACTAATTCCCTTTCGCGTGCCATTCGGTAAGTTGGCCGTTAATTGCTGTATAGCGTGATATCACATATACGCCGTGAAGGTAGTTCGAACCGGCTTTGGGTCCATTAGTACAGTTTAAAAGGTTGATGGAATTCAAATTAGAAACTGTCTTAATTCAACTAGAGAAGCTGACCCATATAAGTGCTAGTTTCTTTCTGACTTTAAATTCCGGCCAGAAGTTAGTGACTTTGAAATTCCAAGACGCTCACGATCTGGCCAAGTTGCATGGTCTCCCAAAGAACGCGTATCTCATCGTCGAGAAATTTCGGGACGAGACGCTGGCTAAAATCGGTCTGGAGCCCGAATTTATAGCGGTCACCAACTTAATTATTTGAATTGCGGCTTTGGGCTCAGTGCTGTCATCTGACGGTTTCTGGCGGATGACCGGTGTTCCTTGCTGAGCAGACATTGCTGTGGCTGATTCCATTCATTGTGGCTTCGTGATTCAACAGCGAGAGGGGGATTGTTCATGTCGCATCTTTACTGGCTTCACGAAGCACACTTGAAACGCATTCAACATCTGTTCCCGAAGCCTCGTGGTGTTGTGCGGGTCAATGATCGCCGCGTTCTCAGCGGCATCATTCACGTCATTCGTAATGGCCTGCGTTGGCGGGATGCTCCGTCCGATTATGGGCCACACAAGACGCTATACAATCGGTGGGCTCGATGGTCCCAGATGGGCGTCTTTGCACGCATCCTGACGGAATTGGCCGCTCAAGGAGATGCAACAGGCACGCTAATGATTGATGCGACCCACCTGAAGACCCACCGAACAGCTTCCAGTATGGGGCTTAAAAAAGGGGGCGTGGCCGTCTGATTGGCCGCACCAAGGGTGGGATGAACTCCAAGCTGCATGCCGTTACCGATGCGTTGGG
The DNA here is from genome assembly GCF_059612885.1 of Ruegeria sp. YKSD179. Lineage (NCBI taxonomy): Bacteria > Pseudomonadati > Pseudomonadota > Alphaproteobacteria > Rhodobacterales > Roseobacteraceae > Ruegeria > Ruegeria sp. YKSD179. Next base: position 37,614 of record NZ_JBXWRL010000017.1, read on the forward strand.
TCGTCCAATCCAGCTATTCCTGACAGCCGGGAACGTCAGCGATTACATCGGTGCACGGGCGCTTCTACCTTCACTGCCTACGGCGAACTGGATGTTAGCGGATCGCGGCTATGACGCTGACTGGTTCCGCGAAGAATTAAAAGAAAGATGCATCAAACCCTGCATCCCATCCCGCCGTAACCGCAAAGACATCATCCCACATGACACCAAGATTTATCGAAGCCGTCACAAGATTGAGAACATGTTCGGACGGCTGAAGGATTGGCGCAGGGTCGCGACACGCTATGACAGGTGCCCTATAATCTTCCTGTCTGCCATCGCCCTCGCGGCAACGGTATTGTTTTGGTTATGAGTCCAGACCCTAGTTGCCGTGTTTTAACCAGTTTCGGGGGAAATTATGAAAAAGACTAAAATAGCTATCATAGGCGCATTTACGGCATCAATGATCCTAGCGGCACCTGCTTTCGCAGTTATAGAAGAGCCGGATCCTGATCCGGAACCAACTACAAGAGGCGATAACGGTTGGGGTAACGGACCCGACAGCACCAACGCTGGAAGCTTTTCCGGAGGCACAGCGTCATCAAAGAGTACAAACGGTACAGAACGGAATGACAGGAATTATCCTGATGCTCTAGATAAGTTCGACGGGCGTTAAGATTTGTGTGGCGGCAGCGCTTTATCGGTGCCGCCAACCCAGAATAATGTATTACAATCAACGATTGTCCAAAAATCTGTGAATTGCGGTTGAGCATTCCAAACTAACCTGTTGGAGACGCCGCAAGCGCTGAAATTGCTGATCAATAACAGAGGCTAACACTTTTGTCGTGTAGGTAAGTGCACAACATTTCTGCAATCTTTGGTCATACATTCAGCCGAAAACCCGTCTACTGTAATGACGATAAATCCAACCTAAAACCAGCCTAAGACTTGCCGCACTTTTGCTGAGCGATGATGTGCGCAATGCATAAGCGCGCTGCTGCGAACGGGGGCGTGGAAAGGGCGATCAGATAAGTGATATATTTATGGTGCTGCTGGAGAGAATTGAACTCTCGACCTCTCCCTTACCAATGTGTTTGCCTGGTTCTTTGACAGAGTTGGATGCAAGCTGAAGAAATCGTATTACGTAGCATAAGCCTATGCTTTTTATTGTGTTTTCTTCGATGCGTTCTTGGAAGACGCCATGCAGGGTTGGATTGACTTGTACTCCGCTGCCCTACTAATCCCCTACTAATTCTGCGGGGAACTGGGACACCGCGACGCTCTCAAGGAATATTTTTGCGCAATTGTCCGAGCGCAACCGGTCCAATTCTGTCTCAAAGCGAGCGGAGGTAGTTGAGCATGTTGCCTGCTTCCGACACCTCTACCGGAACACCTGCAGGGTTATCCTTGAATCCGGCTTCCACAAACATCTTTTTAATTTGACCATCAACGGCATGGAACGCGTAACGCCAACTCCGCATCCCCATTCCTTGTTCTGTGCGTTCAACCAACATGCCCATTTTACGGGTGAACTCACCGTTGCCGTCCGGAAGCATCATCACGTTTTCGATGTTTTGCGAAAGTGCCCATTGGCGCATGACGAAGGCATCGTTGACGGAGAGGCAAATTACGCATTCCGCGCCAAGTTCGACAAACTCTTGGAAACTGGCTTCATAGCCGGGGAGGTGGGTCTCAGAACAGGCCGGTGTGAAAGCACCAGGTACAGCAAAAAGAACGACGCTTTTGCCACCGAACACTGACTCAGTTGTGACCGCTTTCCACTCAAAAGGGTTGGCACCGCTTAATTCATCATTGCGAACGCGCGTGTGGAATGTTGCGTCGGGAACTGCGTTAATAATCACTTTAGAGTGCTCCGCTTGGATGGGCTATTGGGAAAGGTCGAATATGTACTTTCTGGCTAGCCGTCAGGTCGCAGCTGCGTAGCTGGAAAAAATCTCCGTACTCCCGTCGCGACGGATCAGAAACACATTATAAGCTTCACGTCGGTTCTCTGGTCCCATGCCCGGCGATCCATAAGGCATATCTGGAACTGCGATCCCAATTGCGTCGGGCCGCTCATCCAACAGTCGTCGAATGTCCGATGCTGGCACGTGACCTTCAATCATGTATCCTTCCACTTTTGCCGTGTGGCATGAGATCATGTTCTGCGGTATCCCGTTGTCGATCTTGTAGCGGATCAATAGTGTCCCCGCACTGCGTTCGGTCGTGACTTCAAAACCATCATCCTGGAGGACCGACACCCAAGCTTTGCAGCAGCCACAGTTCGGATCGTGCACCACGTGAATCTTCGGCGTATCTTGCGCGACGGCCTGCAGTGGCTTGCTACCAATCAGTGCCACCGCGCCGAGCAAAAAGTATCTGCGATTGAAGTCAGTCATCTGCCTCTTAGCTCCGGATTGTTGATACTCATATAATAATTCTAAACATTCGACTGTCATCATTACAGAACGACGGTCCAAAGGTCCAAATGAAGGGTCCAAATCGCATTAAGTGTGAACTTTGACACAGAATGAGTCGGCGAAACATGCTACATTGTAAGTAGGGAGGACAAATCATGCATACATCAGCACTTAAGTTTCGGCAGTTGTATTCAGTAGTTTGTAGTACCCTTCGTCAGTGTCACCGTATTCAGGTAAATCTTGACGTTTACCACTAGATATCTGCTGACATGACGTGAGCCCTGGTACACTTGGCGACGAGAGTTCCGGGGCTTTTGATTGCTCTGCGATCAACTTTCCAAATGGGTCTGTTGGTCACGAACTTAGCTATTCATGTGAATTCATGCTAAGCTGATTGGCGATTTTCTTAGAATTGGGGGGAGAAAATGTCTGACTTAGACCAGATAAAAGCACTCGATAGTGGCGTTGCAGATGGCATCAATAACAGTGATGCGGCGGCCGTTTCCTCGAATTACACGGATGACGCGGCAATTCATCCTCCTGGAGCCGGCCGGATAGACGGGAAACAGGCGATAGAAGCCTATTGGCAAGCTGGCATTGATGCAGGTCTGAGCGGCGTCAGTATTGTCGCAACCTCCATCGATATACATGGCGACACTTCAGTTTCAGTTGGAACACTTTCCGGCAATATGGGCGACACCGCGTTGACCGGGAAATATATTGTCATCGGAAAGAAAACCGACGCCGGTTGGAAAATTCATCAGGACATCTGGAATTTCGACGCTTGAATCGCGGTCAACGGTCTTTCCGCCGCGGATGGCCTAGTTAAACCGCGCCAAGCAGATCGACCACTGACCTTCAATACCTCGTAGCTCGCGTTTGCCGAGATTGTCGAAATCGATGCCTGACCCGGCCACCAGATCACGGACGGTCTGCGAAACAAGGACCTGTCCGGCATCCGCCAAGCCTCCGACACGTGCGGCAATGTGAACGGCTATTCCGGAAACATCATCACCGGAGATCGTGCACTCTCCGGTGTGCAAGCCGATGCGGATTTTCAGTCCGATTGTCTCCATTGCGGATTGGATGGAGTGTCCGCAGCGGATCGCACGTGCCGGGCCATCGAACATGATCAAAAACCCGTCGCCGGTGGTTTTGATCTCGCGACCACCATAAATCTCAAGTTGGTTTCTGATCTCGTCGTGGTGCGCTTCAAGAGTGTCGTTCCACGCTCTGTCACCGATCTCGTGCGCCAGCTTGGTCGAGCCGACAATGTCTGTGAACATGATTGTTCCCAAAACACGTTTTTCGATCTGGCTTTTTGCCTGACCTGTCAGAAATTGCCTGATCTCAGCCAACACTTGTTCGGACGTCTCGGTGAAGGGCACATGATCGTCGGCATCCATCTCTACCAGCCGCGCGTTTGGGATGTGATCTGCCAGATAGCGACCGCTGGAACAGCTCACAATCTGATCACGTTTCGCGTGAAGGATCAGACTTGGCGCTTGTACGGAAGTGAGGATTGGCCGTACGTCGATTTCAAGATTCATGCGCAGAAGGGCCAGGGCCGCTGAGGGAGAAGCGCCCCCACGTAAAAACCGAGCCCACCAGTTGCAGAACCTCGGATTGTTGGCGAGGCTCGGAATGCGCTGCTCAATATCGAGCGACGTGCCCCAGGACGCGCGGACTTTCTCGACCAAATTTGAAATTTCGGTTTGCGATAGACCTTCTTGGTAATCCTCATGTGCTTTGCGGCTCGCGTAACTTCCTGCCAGCACAAGAGCTCGAGTGCGCTCCGGGTAGGTGGCCGCAAACAGAACACTCATTGGACCGCCCTCGGAATATCCGAAGATCGTTGCGCTCTCTGAGCCGACTGCGTCCATGACGGCACGTACGTCATCCATCCGCTCTTCGAGCGTCGCAGCGCCATCGCCTCGGTCCGACAAACCGGTACCGCGCTTATCGAACAGTATGACGCGACAGAAGCTAGCGAGCTCAGTCAAAAACCGCGCAACTATTGGCTCGTCCCAGAAAAGATCAATGTTGGATATCCATCCGGGAACGAAGACGAGGTCTTCTTCGCCATCGCCGAAAACCTGATAAGCGATACTAAGATCGCCGCTGATGGCGTACTTGGTGTCTGGTCTCACAAGCCATTTTCCTTGGTGTTCGTTCACCAGGATAGATTTTTAGATGTGGTTTGGCGAGATTTGCAAAAGACCGTGTTTGTTCGCCACTTTGAGCTTCGCGTCCCATTGGTGTTGAGGGATAGCGCGCACAAGGCGGAGTTTCTCCGCAGTGCGAGGTTCTACGTTGTTATTGTCCCACCCCGAGATCGGAGGGAGCCGATGCTGGAAATCGAACCTGTTAGGACCCAAACTCAGGCAGATACCGTTTACGAGTTAGCCTACGAGTTCATTGAATGGCTTCGCGAACGCTATCCGGAAAAGCACGTGTAGCAAATCCAGCCTAGGCGTGCCTCTGCTGGTGACCCCGCCCCACCCACGGCTTTGACACAACCCGCGTGGCAGCGCAGTGGGGTTTAGACGGATGTCCCGGTACACGTGCGTGATTGTATGCCGCAACCGATGGCAGCCGTTCAGACCAAATGCAGCGAACGACTGTGTTGCGCTCAACGCGGCCTATAGCAACACGCTCATTCTATAATGCTGTTTCGGAAATCGTCGCTTTCTCTTTTGAAATGTGTAGCTTTTTCCAAAAGCCAATCCCTGAAGTCCAGCTGTATTTCACCCATGGGGCGATGCCGGACCCAAAGCAGCCTGTATAAGCCAGTTGTCTTGCAGTTCATGTTTGGCCCGAACGGGGCGACCAGAAGTCCGGAGCGTATAGAATTGAATGCTTCAACCAATCCACACAGGACAAGACCTTGCCCAGCTATGGCGGCCTGAAGCCCGGAGCTGACTTTTGAGAAATGCACACCGTGACCAAGGTGCTGTTCGTCAAAGCCGAAAGTCCGGCCCCACCCATCGAAGCCGACCCAACTTGGATCTCTGGTGCGACCTGTTACATGGATAAGCGGTATGTCCTTCAAGGACCTGGAAACAGGGTCGATCATATGCCCACGAGCGAAATCAGGGGAGCAGACCGGAAGGATGTAATCCTCGAACAGGACAACGTTCTCCAGTTCGGTATTTGGAGGTTCGCCGTAGCGCACAGCGAAATCAAAATTTTCGTTCATTAAATCTACATCCCTGTTGGACGCATCGAGACGCAAATCGACTGACGTATGACGTTGATAGAACTCAGAGATAAAAGAAGTCAGCCAATTTTCGACAAATGACGCGGGCAGGGTAACGGAAAGCCGTGAACTGGAGTTTCGGATTTTCAGTTCAGTCAATACTGTAGCCAGGCCAGAGAAGCTATTAGTGAGCAGCGCTTCGACATTTCGCGCGTTTTCCTGCGCTTTGATCCCGGATGGTGTTCGATTGAACAGCTCGTGGCCGAGGTATTCTTCCAATGCCCTTACGCGCTGCCCGACCGCGGCAGGCGTTACCCCAAGTTCAATGGCCGCTGCGGAGAAGCTGCCAAGGCGAAGAGTCGCTTCAAGCGCTTGCAAAGCATTCAAATGTGATAAGGCCATTTTCAATCATTAAATAAAAACTTTAGTACCTCCAAGGATATTCTCGCGTGCAAGCGCTCTGGAAAGGATTAGAAATAGATCTGAAAACCGACAAATTTAAGCGCGTAAAAGAAAATCTATCACAGAGGGCGGCCGTATGTACATGCTTCATTGGGAATACATGGCGGGTTCCATCATCGTGGAGGTTCTTATGCACGACATAGAGGTGGCATTCGAAGCGCGCTATGTGGACATGAGCTCTGGTGAACACAAGAAACCCGAGTATCTGAACATCAACCCGACGGGGCGTGTACCGGCTCTCACACTTCCCAATGGAAAAACCATTGGCGAGACTGGCGCAGTTGTCACCTATCTGTGCGAGATGCATCCAGACGCTGGCCTCTCTCCGCAGCCGGGAGATGCAGACAGGCCTGAATTTTTGTTCTGGTTGAACGTAATGACTTCGACTGGATATCCAACCGTAGTGCGTTGCAATCACCCTGAGAGATATGCCCAGTCGTGTGCTGCCATCGCCGAAGTCGAACAGCAAAGCTTGGCTGAACTGAGTGATTTCTTTGATCTTATGGAGAACGGTATTTCAGGTCGGAATTCATTCTTGGACAGGGGTTTCTCAGCACTTGATTACTATCTTTCCATGCTCACTGAATGGCACCCGGACAGAGAAATGCTTTTTTCAACACACCCGAAAATTGCCGCTGTCTATGCGTCAGCTTCGAAACGACCCGCTTACAAACTTTCCATGACCAGACATGCCGTTCCTAAGGCAGCCGCATAATGCGAGCCCAATGAATGCGACGCGCGCGGTTCACTTTGGCCAAGAGACCGAAACTTTAACTAAGAAGGAGCCCCAATGCCCAAATTTATAGTCGAAAGGAATGTTCCCGGAGCAGACCAGCTTAGTGCCGAAGAACTCTGCGATATTGCGGCCAAGTCCAATTCAGTAGTAGCTGGGCTTGGCGTGCCCTACGTCTGGCATCACACTTATGCCGCCGGTGACAAGCTTTACTGTGTGCACGAAGCCGACAGCGCCGAGGAAATATATCGCCACGCGAAAGAAGGTGGTTTTCCTGCGGACCTCGTTTCGGAAATCAAGAACACGTTTGGTCCGGAAACCGCCACCATTCCGCGGTAAAGTCAAGCTAAGAAGCTTGGGAAACCCGTTGGGCGTTCGAGCTATTCACTTAAGGAGGGTTATCTTATGAATGTTGGCTCCGAGCCTGAAACGGAAGTTCTTTCAAGTTGGTGGCAAGACAAGAAAATAAGGCCGAGCAGCAAGCTCGGCTAAATGTGAAGCTGTTCACATCTTTCCATGGAAATGCTATTATGTTCAGTTGTAAGGAAGGAAACTGCAATGAAAACTCAGCGCCGGAACGTAAGAAACATCGTAAATGAAATTGGATGCATTTTGCGCCAGTGTATTTGTATTCAAGCGCAAGTCGGTCGTTACCATTGATTTGGAAAGCCTGTAACGACTGGCGACGCCGCAATCACACGACGGCCAAACCAGAAGTGGTCGCCGCCGGATACATGCAACCTCTAGTGGCGCAACACGCGTCAACGGTGACAAAATTTGAAAGCTCTGCTAGGAAAAGCAGATGATTTGAGGCAGCTGCGCGCTCCGATCGCGCAATTTAATGAGTGCCAACCTCCGGGCAAAACTTGATGCGGTCTTTTGCGATCGCATAAATATTAGGGGGACAAATACGTGATCGATTGGGAAATAAGGGGCGAAGAGCTCGCCAACTGTAATTGTAATTTTGGATGTCCATGCCAGTTTGGCGTCTTGCCGACAGACGGCACATGTGAAGCCGCGGTCGTTTATAAAATCCACAAAGGACACTACGGGGACACGTCACTCGACGGCTTAACCGCGGCGGGTGTCTATAAGTGGCCCGGCCCGATCCATGAAGGCAACGGGCACATGCAACTCATTATCGACGAAAAAGCGGACGCCGATCAGCGAAAAGCGCTTGAGGCGATCATGAGCGGGGCTGACACCGAAGAAATGGCCACGATGTGGTTTGTTTTTGGGGCGATGAGCCCAAACAAGCATGAAACGCTTTATGCCCCGGTTTCATTAGACATGAGCATTGAGGATCGCGTGGCGAAAGGTGTTGCCGAAGGCGTTTTCGAAATCAATGCGGAGCCAATACCGAATATCGTCACCGGAGAGCCGCACCGCATCGGCATCAGGTTGCCGCACGGATTCGAGTTCGGGTTCGCCGAAATGGCAAAAGGCCAGACCAGGACATCCGGTGGCGATCTCGACCTTGTCAAGAACACGGGTACTCACGCACATATGGCAAGCTTGCACCTGACCGGCCAAGGCCGCGTTGCCGCCTAGAGCAAGACCTATGATGAATGGTTCGGTGGGGCCCGTCGAACGGGTTATGGCGCGTGACACCTGGGTGGTGGCCGGCTCGGTTTTTGCAATCGTCGTGTTGGCGGGTCTTTATACATTTTACGGCGTCGGCATGAACATGTCGGCGCTGGATATGACGAGGATGGCCGGCCCGATCGGCGACCCCATGGCAATGGGCCCGGGAAAAACCTGGACGATGGGCTACGCAGTGCTGGTGCTGCTGATGTGGTGGGTGATGATGATTGCCATGATGACACCCAGTGCCGCGCCGACGCTACTTCTGTATACCGCGCTGAAACGGCATGGGTCTGAACGTGCGTCGGCGACAAAACTCAGCCTGATCTTCCTTTTTGGCTATCTCCTCATATGGGGCGGCTTCAGTTTGCTGGCGGCGGGAATGCAATGGCTGACGGAAACCACAGGGCTCGTCGAAGGTTCCATGATGACATTGGCGTCACGACCGGCCGCGGGCGTCGTCTTGATCCTGGCCGGCCTCTTCCAATTTTCAGCACTGAAAACAGCCTGCCTCAAACAGTGCAGTTCACCTGCCGATTTCCTGACACGTCACCGCAGGAAAGGCAGCGGAGGCGCGCTTTTGATGGGAATGCATCACGGCGCCTTCTGCTTTGGCTGCTGCTGGGCATTGATGGCGCTGCTCTTTGTCGGCGGTATCATGAACCTTTACTGGATTGTTGGCCTCGCTTTTTACGTGTTGGCTGAAAAGATCCTGCCCAACCCGAGATTTTTTGCGCGGGGCACCGGAGCCGTCCTCATTTTATGGGGCGCTTGGTGCATTCTCACATCTCTATAGTAGAAGTAAGAAGAAAGGACACATTATGGCTCACAAAGATTGGTATGTCGAAGGCCCGGCATTCGGGAATTGCAATTGCGGTTACTCATGTCCCTGCCAGTTCGAAGAGGATCCGACCCAAGGCAACTGTCGCGGATACGAGGTGATGGAGATCACCAAGGGACACTTTGAAGACCTTGACCTTGCGGGTTTGAAAGTCGCTGTGCTCTATGCGTGGCCTGGACCGATTTACGAAGGGAACGGCGAGATGCAGTTGATCATTGATCCAGCGGCATCGCCTGCTCAGCGTGCGGCGCTGGAGACCGTTCTCACCGGTGGCGAAACCGATGAAGAGGCAACGCACTGGTGGGTGTTCCGTGCCATGTGCCCAACGCTGCATGACACTGTTTTTGAACCCATCGACTTCACTTCGGATATGGAAGCACGAACGGCGACAGTAAAAATTGGGAATGTGCTGACATCCTCCGGTCGCCCGATCAAGCCACCACACGGCGATGGAGAGCATCGTGTACGTATCGATATGCCTAACGGTATTGAGTTCTCAGTTGCAGAGATTGGCAATGCATCAACCAAAGGTACTACAGCTATCGCACTTGATTTGAAGGACAGCTACGGACAGTGGCATTTCATGAAGCATGGGCCGCAAGGCGTTGTTCATTAGCGCCGATGTTGTGATTTGTAAAAAGTGTTTTCCACTTAGTAGCCGGGTTTCTCACGTGCCGACGAACGGTAGCATAGGGGGCTGAGCCCACTGGCCAGGGACACATTGCTCTAATTGAACGCTGCCAAGGAGCCAAAGGCAGCGTCATCGGCTGGTTCATTTTGGCGAGTTTGCGCCCTGCGTTAAATTGCACGAATTTGAACTTGGGAGGATATATAGTGTCAGATGAAGAAGAAATCCGCGCATTGGTCCGCGATCACTTCGAGGGCATGAAATGGAACAAACAGGAAGAGCCGGATTGGGAGCGCTTCCGGGGAGACTTTTTCCCAGGAGCGGTTTTATGCGGTGCCGCGCGACCGGCGCAATTGCGATCACTGGATGAATTCATCGAACGTATGGAAGCGGTGGCCCGGAAAAATCTTGAATCTTTTGAGGAGCATACGCGGAGTATGAAGATACTTAAGTTCGGGAGCATCGCAGTCGTGCTTGCAGTGTCGGAGCTTTTGGAAGACGGCACCGATGTGAGCCAAGACGTGAGTGGATATCTTCTTGTAAAATCTGACGACGACTGGAAAATCATCGCGCACACTTGGGATCAAGCGGGCGATGACGAACTGTCACTTAAGGGGTTGGACCTGCAACCGGCAGTCTGAAATTGACATCGTCTGTTTGTACATGCCGACTAAATACAAAACGCGCCGGTTTTAGAATTATTAGAGTTCAGATTTAACGGAAATGACTTTCGTTCTGGAAAGCACTCTCAAGTGCCCTGAGTGTGGACATGCTAAGGTGGAAACCATGCCAACGGACGCGTGCCAGTGGTTCTACGAGTGCACTTCATGTGGCAAGGTCCTTAAGCCGTTACCCGGCGATTGTTGCGTGTTTTGCTCTTACGGGACGGTAGCTTGTCCGCCGATCCAAGAAGGTGGCACATGCTGTGGATAATCGCGGGGAAACACCTTCAGAAATCTCATCTGCTATGCCAGTCGAACTGCGCATTTTTGTACCGGTGGCGATCCGGGCGATCATGAATAACCTCGTTCCGCGCTTGGAAACGGGAACGGGTGCATTGGTCACTCAGTTGGTTGATCTCAACCCCTTGATACCGGAGCGCATCTCGGCGGGTGAAGCTTATGACATCGGCTTGACCAATCCCCCTTACGCTAAGGCGCTCATAAAAGCTGGAAAAGCAGACGCAGCCAGTCACCGAGCTTTTGGACGTGTGCCCCTTGCCGTTGGCCGAAAAGAGGAAACCGAAGGCTCGATCGGAAAAGACGTCGAGACTATCAGAGCCCTTTTGCATGAAGCCGACAGTATCGCCTACACGGGTGCAGGTACAAGTGGCCGCACCTACTTGGATGTGATCGAGCGGCTCGATCTGAGTAATGCACTTTTACCAAAGAGCCTGGCCATGGGTGGTGGCGAGCCGGTCGCATCCGTCGCCGCTGGCCAAGTCGAGCTTGCAGTCGCTCCGCTGACCACGGTCCTTTCAACACCAGGGGTGGTTCCTGCGGCAATCCTACCCGAAAAGCTTGGGACTCATATCGATATGTCGATATTCCTTAGTCGAACCTCACAGGCCAGCGCGGCATTTGCCCTTGAATTTCTGACAGCTAGGGAACTCGATGATGAACTTGCCGCAGCGGGCGTCCTGCGGTTCGAGTTGGATTGAGCACGGATCGACAGAGTTGCCCCATTTCTGAAAGGAATTTGCGGCTACGCCCGCACACCGGGCATCGTTCGCAATTCTGGCAGACGGCCGGTCTAAGTCAACACAGCCGACCCATGCTCCTTTCCTGACTTGGTCCGCTTCGAAGCCAAAAGGGGTAATGACAGCGAGTTCGCTTCAGTGTTCTCCTGGCATTGGAGCTGCGTTTACTTCGATAGTGTTGAGGTCGGGATCAAGCAGATAGAGTTGTGGGAACCCGGCGAGGCCTTCACGCAGAATAAGTAGTCTTTTTCTGTCACCCTCTGGCAAGTCCTCCCTAAATCCAGCCTCCTCCAAGCGATCGACCATTTCTTCGAAGTCGTCGGTGCAGAATGCAAAGTGAACGTCAGCAATGTCAGGAGACGAATTGGTGCGATAGGTTCCAGCATCGTTCAGCACTAGGTGAATTTGGCGATCGTGACATGCCAACCAAACTCCGGGTATCGAAAATGGTGGTCGTTCCAGGCGTTCTAGGAGGAAAAGACTTTCGTAGAAGGAAGCTGATTCCTCAACATCCCTGACGGGATAGGAGACATGATGAAGAAGCACTTTGGGCATGAAATCTCACTTCTGAAATTTTTCGATACGAACAGTACCAGATGCGACACCAAATGTCCTGTTTTGCGCCGCAACCAACGGCGGATCATCGGTTGGCTATCATCTTAGACCGGTCTACTTAGCTGCCATGTCTGACAATGAACTCTCTGAGGTATTACCTATTCGCTACCGTGTCTCAGGCATGGACTGCGCCAAGGATGCGGCCAAGATTGAACGCGCGGCTCAAACCGCTGGAATTGCGGCAGACGCAGTCAAGGTATCGGCAGCCACTCATGTCATGATCCTCAAAGTGCCTGAGGCGCGACTGCCGGAAATTGAAAAAGCCGTCGCGAAGACAGGCTACGGGTTTGACCGCATCGAGGGGGACGAAGATATGCGCCTGCAGTATTGTGCTCAAGTGGACGTTAGTCTCTGGCTCGCCCATGCTCGATGCGCGGTTTGGAGCTGCCTAAGCATCACCCTTATGGTGGTCTGTTAGCTTCGGGATTCAGTTCCGCGTCACCATCCGAATGTGCTTGTAGATAGCCGGTACTACCGTCGGAATAGCATCAGCAGCTGTGGCGAGCGTTTCGTCCAATTCCTCTGGAGGAATGCCGAACTCCGAGTTGCCATTGTCGTCAATCATGTGAACCAAAATGGGTAACATTAGCTTTGATCCGGAATCGGTCTGCGCAAAGGCGTCCCAGCGTTCTGGACGCATCTTCACGGCATCCATGAAGCCCTCGCACCAATCCATTGCAATGACAGTGCCGTCTTGCTTCTCCCAAAACAGAGGATCAAGCGGCCCGCTATGCACCAGTCGCTCTGTGATGTCGCCGAGCAAGTCACGGACTAACTCAACGATTGCATCCGGCGTCTCCTCCGCGCTGCCAAGTGCATGATTGAGCCATTCATCCTCGGGCATTTCCTCCGGGCTGCAGGCGATGCCGGTCAGGAAGCCGTCTAGGTCAGAAAGCCCCATGCTGTCAGGATGGGCCTCGTCGGAGAGAAGATAGGCGTCAAGTTTTTCGAGGTCGGGCATGGACGTAGGCGTTTGCAGATTACGAGAGCAGACATTGGCCAAACTTTTTGAAATGTCTAGGCTCCGGGCAATGCCGACCCTTATCACTTCTTAACTGTTTATCGTTCAGAATCCTTGAAAGAGGATCAACTACCAAAACCTGCCAAGCGTTTCAATACATGTGCTGAGCCGATCAGTTGAAACCGCCGCTTGGAGAAGATCTTGCTGCGAATTGCATGAACGTCCGCTTCAGATCGTTGATTGTGAAACCCTCTCCAATTGGAGTTCAAATGGGTTCAAGGAGAAGGGGTTATCGATAAGCGATTGATTTTTATGGTGCTGCTGCGGAGATTTGAACTCCGGACCTCTCCCTTACCAAGGGAGTGCTCTACCCCTGAGCTACAGCAGCCTACCGTTTTTTCGGGCTCGCGAGCAGATGCCCTACTAATACCCTACTAATTTTTCCTCCACACTGCTAACTCAATGTTCGAGCACCCAATTTTGGGATGGACCCACCCATTACCAAGGGAGTGCTCTACCTCTGAGCTACAGCAGCACTGTGGGCGGGTGATTAGACTCAAAAGAAACGTCGCGCAAGGGTGTCTGGACGGTTTTTTGTCTCTCCTGTAGAGAAAGACAATGGCAGACAAAAATTCAATAAAAAAACACGACAATTCTGGCGGTGCGCGCGAAGACCGACTGAAAGCAGCGCTGAAAGCCAACCTTGCACGGCGAAAGGCGCAGGCCAAGGCACGTGCGGCGGCAGAGGCTAAGCCGGATCAGAATGAGGAATAAGAGCAAATGGATTCGATATTGGTTACGGGCAATGGGCCGCTCAGTGGTCAGATACCGATTGCGGGTGCAAAAAATGCCTGCCTGACCCTTATGCCTGCGACCTTACTGAGCGAAGACCCACTCACACTGACAAACGCGCCAAGGTTGAGCGATATCAAAACAATGACGCAACTACTGCAGTCGCTTGGTGCAGAGGTCTCGTCATTGCAGGATGGACAGGTCTTGGCGATGTCCAGCCATGATCTGACAAGCCATACGGCAGACTACGACATCGTGCGGAAAATGCGGGCTTCCAATCTTGTTCTGGGCCCTATGCTGGCGCGCCTTGGGCAGGCTGTGGTTTCTTTGCCGGGTGGATGTGCGATTGGTGCTCGGCCCATGGATTTGCATGTCGAAGGGTTGGAAGCTTTGGGTGCTGAGATTGAGTTGAAAGACGGGTATCTGCACGCCAAGGCCTTGGGGGGTCTTAAGGGAGCCGTGCATGAGATGCGTTTTGCTTCCGTTGGAGCGACTGAGAACATTGTCATGGCCGCAACTCTGGCCAAGGGCACGACTGTTCTGAAGAATGCAGCTCGCGAGCCTGAAATCGTGGATTTAGTCAATTGTCTGCGCAAAATGGGAGCCCAGATTGCGGGTGAAGGGACATCAACCATCGAGATTCAAGGCGTCGACCGTTTGCATGGCGCCACGCATCAGGTTGTTTCTGATCGGATCGAACTCGGCACCTATATGCTGGTTCCCGCAATTTGCGGCGGTGAGGTCGAATTGCTAGGGGGGCGGAAATCGCTGGTGGAATCTTTTGCGTCCAAGTTGGAAGAGGCTGGCGTGAGTATTTCGGAGACCGCCAAAGGCCTAAAGGTGTCGCGCAAGAATGGGCCAGTGACATCGGTAGATGTCATTACCGAACCGTTTCCGGGGTTTCCGACCGACCTGCAGGCACAAATGATGGCGCTTATGTGCACAGCCCAAGGAGTTTCTGTTTTAGAGGAACGCATTTTCGAAAACCGCTTCATGCATGCCCCGGAACTTGTTCGCATGGGCGCACAGATCGAAGTTCACGGCGGTACGGCGAAGGTCACTGGCGTCGATCAGCTAAAAGGTGCACCTGTAATGGCGACCGACTTGCGGGCCTCGGTCTCTTTGATTTTGGCTGGTTTGGCAGCCGAAGGTGAAACGACGGTCAGCCGAGTATATCATTTGGACCGCGGATACGAACATGTCGTGGGAAAGCTGGAAGGCGTGGGCGCAAAGATTGAACGGATAAAGAGCCAATGACCGATGCGAGTTTTGAAGACGGGCGCGAAGCCCCGCTGAATTTGGGTGCGGAAGACGCGGATGATTTGCAGGTCATTTCGACACTTTCGCAGGATGCTGTATTTCCAGTAACAGAGATGAAGTGGCGGCCTGCAGACCGTCAATTTGCACTGCTGCTGAACCGTTTCCGGTGGGAAGATAAGGATGCCGCAGCCCAACGTGGCCGTTCTTTCGAGCGTGTTCAATCGGTATTGATGTTCGCCTCAGTCCTTTCAGTCGCCAGTCAGGGTATCGATAGAAACGACAAGGATATGATCCTGTCCTTGTTGTCGATCGATTTCGAGCCGGGTGAAGATGGAGCTGGTCAAATACTACTGACATTGGCGGGCGACGGAGCGATAAAACTGCGTGTCGAAGCGGTGGATGCCACACTGAAGGACGTAACCCGCCCTTATCAGGCTCCCTCTGGCCATGTGCCGCGCCATCCGGAATAGATCTCGCATTTTCATTATCTTCGGAAGGCAAATTGCAGCACTTGCCCAACCGAGGGTTGAGGGTGGCCAATTCGGGCTTTAAGACCCGACTAAACGCTTGAGAGTATATGCCATGCCTGCCTTTCTCGACACCGGTTCACCTGAGTTTGAAGCTTCGTTTCAGGCGCTGCTGACTGCTAAACGCGAAGACAGCCCCGACGTTGATGCAGTTGTTGCGCAGATCATTGAAGATGTGCGTAATCGGGGTGACCAAGCGGTGATCGAATTCACTGCCAAGTTTGACCGGCTAGAGTTGACGCCAGAGACCCTGGCATTCAGTGCAGATGAGATCAGCTCTGCTACAAATCTTGTATCAGACGATGATTACAACGCACTTGAAATGGCTGCCGAGCGAATTCGGGATTATCACTCGAAGCAGATGCCGGAAGACCAACAATGGACTGACTCTAATGGTGCGACGCTTGGCTGGCGGTGGTCTGCTGTATCTGCTGCCGGCTTGTATGTGCCGGGCGGTCTGGCTTCGTACCCGTCTTCGGTCTTGATGAACGCGATCCCAGCGAAAGTGGCTGGCGTTCAGAAGTTGGCTATAACCGTTCCAACGCCAGATGGGCAGGTCAATCCGATGGTTTTGCTTGCGGCAAAGCTGGCTGGGGTGGACACGATTTATCGAATTGGCGGCGCTCAGGCTATCGCAGCGTTGGCCTATGGGACTGAAACCGTTGCTCCAGTGGATAAGATTACAGGCCCGGGAAATGCTTTTGTTGCCGCTGCGAAACGGCGGGTTTTCGGCAAGGTTGGAATCGACATGATTGCCGGGCCTTCCGAGATTCTTGTCATAGCCGATAAAGACAATGATCCAGATTGGATAGCGTTGGACCTACTGAGCCAAGCGGAGCACGATGAGAGCGCCCAGTCCATCTTAATTACCGATAATGCGGATTTCGCAAGGGCCGTTGCCCAAGCTGTTGAGAGGCGATTGGAAACGCTGGAGCGCCGCACAATCGCCGGTGCCAGCTGGCGTGACTTTGGCGCCGTGATAGTAGCGCGTGATCTGGATGAGGCCGCCAACCTTTCGAACCGCATCGCGCCGGAACACTTAGAACTGTGTGTTTCAAATCCAAATAAGCTAAGCGCCAAGACTATTCACGCAGGGGCTATTTTTCTGGGTCAATACACGCCGGAAGCGATCGGAGACTATGTTGGCGGCCCGAACCACGTTTTGCCAACGGCTCGATCGGCCCGGTTTTCCTCAGGTCTTAGCGTGATGGACTTTCTCAAGCGCACGACGCTCAGCCAGATGACGCCCGAGGCGTTACGCGCCATCGGCCCTGCAGCCGCTCAATTGGCCCGATCCGAAAGTCTCGAGGCGCACGGTTTGTCGGTGCAAGCAAGGTTAGATCGACTGAACGGCTAAGACGTCGCGGCAGTCCATTGCCCCGCCGGAACGGTTGATATACTTCTGATCCGAACTGACTGGACCAACCTGAAAATGACCCGCATTTCACAAATCGAACTGGACGACAGAAACCTTCCGCCTCCGACGCCGGAGATCGAGCAAGAGCGCAAGGTAGCGATCTACGATCTGCTAGAAGAAAACTCATTCTCTTTGCCAGCACGGGATGATCGGGCCGTGCCCCAAGGTCCATATCATGTTCAGTTGTCAATACGGGATAAGCGGCTGGTTTTCGATATTTCCACCGAACAGGAGGAAAAGGCGGCTGAGTTTCATTTGTCGCTTGGCCCGTTCAGGCAGGTTGTCAAAGACTATTTCCAAATCTGCGAAAGCTATTTTGACGCGGTCAAATCACTGCCGCCCAGCCAGATCGAAACGATCGACATGGCGCGCCGTGGCATCCACAATGAAGGTAGCCGTGTTTTGCAGGAACGACTTGAAGGAAAGGCAGAGGTCGATACCGACACTGCGCGCCGGTTGTTCACGCTAATCTGCGTATTGCATTTTGGGGGCTGACACGTGAAACCCTTGCCGCAGTCGGTCCTGTTTTGTTGTGACCACAACGCGGTTCGTTCTCCCATGGCTGAGGGTATCATGAAAAAGTTTTATGGCACCGGGACGTATGTTCAATCCGCCGGTGTCTACAACGACATGGAGATCGACGGTTTCTGCATCGCGGCCTGTCAGGAAATCGATGTTGAGTTGTCCCGCCACAGGTCCCGTTCATTTGATGAGATGCAAGATTGGGGCGACGATCTGAGCTCTTTTGACCTGATCGTCGCACTTTCACCAGCGAGCCAACGAAAAGCATTGGAATTAACCCGGATTTTTCATTTGGACGTAGAGTACTGGCCAATCATGGACCCTACTGGAA
Organism: Ruegeria sp. YKSD179; assembly: GCF_059612885.1. Taxonomy (NCBI): domain Bacteria; kingdom Pseudomonadati; phylum Pseudomonadota; class Alphaproteobacteria; order Rhodobacterales; family Roseobacteraceae; genus Ruegeria; species Ruegeria sp. YKSD179. The sequence continues at coordinate 55,584 of NZ_JBXWRL010000017.1, forward strand.
TGGGTGACACACGCGAACAAAAACTGCATCACTATCGTCAGACCCGGGATCAGATCATCCATCACCTAAAGGAAAAATGGGGCGACCCGACGGAGCTACAATGAGCGCGACTATCAAAACCTACTTTGAAGCCTTCAATGCCGGTGATGTCGAAGGCATGTTGGATTGCCTTACGGAAGATATCGCACACCATGTCAACGAAGGTGAGATACGTGTCGGAAAAGAAAAATTTGCAGCGTTCTGCGCTCATATGAACCGCTGTTACAGCGAAAACCTGACTGATATTGTGATTTTCGAGGCCGCAGGCGGTTCACGCGGAGCCGCAGAGTTCGTTGTTAACGGCAAATATCTGGAAACAGATGATGGGTTGCCCGCGGCAAATGGCCAGCCCTATCGCTTGCCCGCAGGATCTTTTTTTGACCTCAGCAAGGGAAAGATTACCCGCGTAACGACCTATTACAACTTGTCTGATTGGATCAGGCAGGTTTCCAATGGCTGAAGTGATCGAAGTTCGGCCATTGACCGGTTATGCATTGAAGGATGCATTGGTCGAAGTCGCGCGGTTGCGGATCGAGGTTTTTCGCGACTGGCCATACCTTTATGACGGCGACTTGGAATATGAACGAAAATATTTGCAATCTTATCGCGATAGCAAAGAAGCCATTATTGTTGGTGCGTTTGATGGAGAAAATTTGGTTGGTGCGTCAACAGGGTCCCCGCTGGTCGACCATTCAGAGGATTTTTCAGCCGCATTCGAAGGAACAGCGTTTGATTTGAGCGAGATTTTCTACTGCGCGGAATCTGTGTTGTTGAAGGATTATCGTGGCAAGAGAGTCGGTCACAAATTCTTTGATCTACGCGAAGCACATGCCCGCCATCTGGGATTCTCCAAATCGGCGTTTTGCAGCGTTCAACGGCCTGAGGAGCACCCAATGCGCCCTAAGAATTACCGACCGTTGGATTCATTTTGGCGTGCGAGAGGATATCAACCAATCCAGGGGGTTGTCGCTCAGTTTTCGTGGAAGGATATTGGCAATAAGAACGAGACCGCAAAGCCACTCCAATTCTGGTTACGGGAACTGTGATGATAGTCGCCACCGCCGCATATCCGCTTGACTGGCTTGAAAGCTGGGCGCAGTACGAAGATAAGCTGGCGCACTGGGTCGACGACGCCGTCGAACACGGCGCACAGCTGTTGGTGTTTCCCGAATATGGTGCAATGGAGTTGTCCACGTTGGAAGGGATTGACGTTGCCCGCGACTTGGAACGCTCCATCCATGCTGTGTCAGACCGGGTCGAAGAAACCATCGAACTGCACAGACGCCTCGCCCAGGAGCAAAACGTTTATATTCTGGGCAGTTCCGCTCCGGTCTTGGATGGTTCGGGCCGCCCGGTCAACAGGGCCATTCTCTACGCACCTGACGGTGTTCACGAGCACCAAGACAAGCAGATCATGACCCGTTTCGAACGTGAAACGTGGAACATTGCAGCGGGCGGGCCACTTAAGCTGTTCGATACTGCATTGGGTAAAATCGGCATTCTGATCTGTTACGACAGCGAGTTCCCTTTGCTGGGACGTGCCCTGCAGGACGCGGATCTGATCCTTGTACCGTCCTGTACCGAAGCTCTTTCCGGATATTGGCGCGTTCGCATAGGGGCGATGTCCCGCGCGTTGGAAAACCAATGTGTTTCGGTGATGTCTTCTTTGGTCGGCGAATATGCGTGGTCGGAGTCGGTCGATGTGAATACAGGGATGGGCGGCGTGTTTGGGCCGCCTGACGTTGGGTTCCCTTCAAACGGTGTCTTGGCAGAGGGCACAATGAACCAACCCGGCTGGACATATGCCGAGGTTGATCTGACTGCCATTTCCACCGTCCGAGCGGATGGAAGAGTGCTGAACAGGGCACATTGGATCGAACAGCAGCCCCGAGTCGATTCGGTCACAATCTGTGCTCTTTAAGTGATTCCGCCCTTGAATTAGCGCCCAAATACGCTCATTTAGGCGCACACCTCCGCAGATTCTGCGGGTGCAACGTAATGATGGAGATAACATGGCCAAGGAAGATACGCTCGAATTTCCCGGTGTCGTGAAGGAACTCCTGCCTAATGCGACGTTTCGGGTCGAGCTGGAAAACGGCCATGAGATTATCGCACATACAGCAGGTAAGATGCGTAAAAACCGCATCCGCGTTCTGGCTGGCGACAAAGTACAGGTCGAGATGACCCCATATGATCTGACTAAGGGTCGGATCAACTACCGCTTTAAGTAACGCAGTTTTCAATGGCGTTCATTCTTGGATCGGGCAGCCCACGGCGGCTGGACCTGCTGTCTCAGCTTGGTGTAATACCCGATATCATCGTTGCGCCCGACATTGATGAAACGCCAATGAAAGGGGAATTACCTGTTCCCTATTGCCACCGAATTACTCGGGCCAAAGTCACTGCGGTCCCCGCAGACCATGATGACATAACCCTTTGCGCGGACACTACTGTTGCTTTGGGTCGCCGCATTTTGGGAAAGCCAGAGGATGCCGGGAATGCCGCGGAATTTCTGCATTCTTTGTCTGGGCGTCGGCACAGGGTGATCACCTCAGTTGCTGTGCGACGCGGCGATAAGGTTTTGCAAAGGGACGTGATCAGCCAAGTTAAAGTCAAACGCCTTTCGGATATTGAGATTAATGCCTATCTCGCGACTGGCGACTGGAAGGGCAAGGCAGGTGCCTATGCGATTCAGGGGCCAGCTGGGGCATTCATTCCATGGATTTCCGGATCTTTCACCGGCATCGTTGGGCTGCCTCTGGCTGAAACCGCTGCGTTGTTGCAAGGTGTTGGATATCCGTTGTACCGAGAGGCGCCATGAAGGGTCGCACAATCGTTCTGGACGAGATTCAAGGACGCAAAGCCGCCGCTTTGATGGTGGATGGCGTTCTGGAGGACTTTCTGATCGCTGCGGACGCTCCGCCCGTCGGTACAATCTATCGTGCGCGGGCAGACCGACCTGTGAAAGGGCAGGGCGGCATGTTCCTGACGACACCTGACGGTTCAGTTTTTCTGCGTCAGGTCAAAGGACTGGCACCGGGCGCCCACATCCTCGTGCAGGTCACGGGGTATGCAGAGCCAGGAAAGGCAATCCCGGTTACCAACCGCCTTTTGTTCAAAAGCCGATATGCGATAGTGACGCCAGATGCGCCAGGTTTGAACATCTCGCGCCGCATTCAAGATGAAGAGCTTCGCAACCAATTGTTGGAAATCGCACATACTCAGATGGCGGACAGCCCCTACGGTTTGATCCTTCGTTCTTGCTGCCTGACATCTGATCCAGAAGAGATTGCGGAAGACATTTCAGCCATGCGCGCGCAGGCTGAGCAAGTCATGTCTGACATCGGAAGTGAATGTGAAACACTCAGCGATGGCGACGACCCACATATATTGGCTTGGCGCGATTGGACTGATCCGGCCGAAGTCGTGACGCGACCTGGAGGTTTCGAAGCACATGGGGTTCTGGACGCCTTGGACGCTGCTTTGGGCGTTTCTGAACCATTGCCGGGCGGCGGTTCGCTCTTTATCCAACCCACACGGGCTTTGGTCGCGATTGACGTGAACACAGGCCGTGACACTTCGCTGGCCGCAGGCACGAAAGCTAATTTTGCATGCGCCAAAACCTTGCCTCGCGCACTGCGAGTTCGGGGTTTGGGTGGTCAGGTTACTTTGGATCTTGCACCTATGCCAAAAAAGGATCGCCGAGGCTTTGAGGCCGCATTGCGCAAGGCGTTTAAATCCGATCCCGAGGAAACGATCCTTGCCGGGTGGACACCTCTTGGTCATTTTGAATTGCAGCGAAAACGTGGTCGCGTACCAGTTTCGGAGACGCTGAAATGAGTTGCCCGATCTGTGGAGAGGACACATTGAAAAAGTTCCGCCCATTTTGTTCAAAACGCTGTGCGGACATAGATTTGGCAAAATGGCTAAACGGGTCCTACGCTGTTCCTTCGCAGCGCGAAGAGGACATGGAAGCAGACGTTGAGGTCAACGTGCCTGGGGTACCCAAGCCACATTGAAAAAATGTGAAAAAGCCTCTGGACACTGCCAGTGCCAAGTCATAGAACGCCTCCACCCAACGGCGGAAGCCGTTCCGGTGCCCGGGTAGCTCAGGGGTAGAGCAGTGGACTGAAAATCCTCGTGTCGGTGGTTCGATTCCGCCCCCGGGCACCATTTATACTTTCAGCAGCATCCAGCACTGTCCGATATTTTCGGTAACGCCATGATTTTGCTGCATTCTGAGTCCAGCGTCGTTCAGGTGATTCCGGGGGCAGCCAGACGATCTGGGGGTATTTCCGGGGGTACTTTCAAAACCACATTAATTCGATTCCTGTTCCCATGCCGTTGACCGATACAGCCATCCGAAACACCGCAAGCCGCGAAAAACCTTGCAAAATATTCGATGGAGGCGGTCTGCACCTGCTGATCAACCCCGGCGGGTCTAGGCTCTGGCGGCTCAAGTACCGGTTTGGGGGTAGAGAAAAGCTCCTTTCTCTAGGTCCTTACCCTCTCGTCAGCCTCAAACTTGCACGCGAAAAACGCGACGCCGCGAAGTTGCTTTTGCTGGAAGACAAAGACCCGGGAGAGGAGCGGAAACTGGCAAAGATTGAGGCCGAACGGGAACGCGCAGTGACCTTTGGCGTTGTGGCCCGGGAGTATGTATCAAAGCTGGAAAAAGAGGGGCGGGCGCCTGCCACTCTGAAGAAGCTTAACTGGCTCGTCAGTCAGACAGAGCCGATGCTTTCAGAACGCCCCGTTGCGCAGATAGAGACCCCGGATATTCTGCGCATGCTTCGGCAGGTTGAGAGCAAAGGAACCTATGAAACAACCAGCCGGCTAAGGAGCACGATCGGCTCAGTGTTCCGCTATGCAATTGCGACCGGACGGGCGCAAAAGGATCCTACAGAGGCCCTTAAGGGCGCGCTTATCCGTCCGCAGGTGCGTTCCAGATCAGCGATACTTGATCCGAAAGAACTTGGCCTGCTTCTGAACCGGATAGATGCTTTCTCGGGTCAGCTTGCGACAAAACATGCGCTGCATCTCCTTGCCCTTCTGGCCCCGCGCCCCGGAGAGCTCAGACTGGCGACATGGGATGAATTTGACTGTCAGGAGGCGACTTGGCGTGTCCCGGCGGAACGAATGAAAATGCGTCGCCCCCATCGGGTGCCCCTGCCGCAGCAGGCGCTGGATCAGCTGAATGAGTTGCACCGGCATACGGGAACAAGTGATTTTTTGTTTCCCTCCGCGCGCTCCTGGAAGAAACCCATGTCGGAAAACACTCTGAACGCTGCACTCCGACGGATGGGGTACTCGTCCGATCAGATAACTGCACACGGGTTCAGAGCAACGTTCAGCACCTTCGCAAACGAAAGCGGTCTGTGGGCTGCAGACGCGGTTGAACGCGCTCTGGCCCATGTTGAGGGCAACGACGTACGACGCGCCTATGTTCGGGGTGAACACTGGGAGGAGCGGGTGAGAATGGCAGACTGGTGGGCTGACAGACTTGATCAGCTTCGGACTGAAGCAGCAGAGGGTTAATCTGGTCATGATCGCTTATCTGATTTCGGCCAATAACTGGATTACGGTTGAGGCCTTCGAACGCATTCTGGAACAGACCTGTCAAGTCGTCCGGAACCGTCGCCGGTCGTCAAAAGAAGTTTCCCCCGCTTCCTTTGACCCGAATGTCCTGGGACAGGCGCGCCAGACCCTAAACGAAACCATCGCAGTTTCTCTGCAGTGGCAATTCAGACAGACCTTGGGGCTGGATGAGAAAAAGTTCGTTGCAGATGCTGTGGCCGCCCTTAGATATTTTGACTTGATTGACGGTTTGAACAAGCTGGGTTTTGAGTACAGGACTGCCGACTATGAACTCAGACAGCAACTCGAAGAAACGATCGCAAGGTTTAAACGTTCAGAAGAAGTAAACGGAAAACTTCCGCATAAGTGGCGAGACCTTTAGCATCACCGGCTCCAATGCTGGTACGGGTTTCCAGGCTTCGCGAATTCTGCTGTCCAAAGGCGCGAAGGTCGTGATGCTGAATCGCAACGAAGAGAAATCGACCGCCGCTATTAAGGAGCTTAAACAGGAGTTCGGCGAAGAGGCCGATGTGCGCTTTATCCGAATGGACCTTGCAGACTTGGCAAGCGTACGCGAAGCGGCAAAGGAAGTGCTGAAGACCGTTCCCCGAGTCGATGCGTTAATCTGCAATGCGGCCATTGCTCAGGTGCCGAAACAGCAGTTCACCAAAGACGGGTTCGAAAGCCAGCTTGGAACCAACCACTACGGCCATTTTGTACTGTGCGGCATGCTGTTCGAGCGTATAGAAGAATCTCGGGGCAGGATCGTGGTCGTCGCAAGCCTTGGATATAAGATGGGTCTGCGGACAATAAAGTTTGACGACTTGAACTGGAACCAGAACTACAGCGCTAATCCCGCCTACAGCCAAAGCAAGTTAGCGCAAATGATGTTCGCCTATGAACTGCAAGATCGTCTTAAGGCCGCGAACAAGTCTGTGGAGGTCTATGTTTGTCATCCAGGATCTTCCGCGACATCATTGATCAGCACCAGCGGTGGGTTTTTAACGCGGGTTATTTGGTGGCTGATGACCAAGTCGCCAATGGTTCAAACCGCCGAAAAAGGTGCCTATCCGGAAGTTATGTGCGCGACCGAAGACGGTTTGGAAGAGCGCGCTCTTTACGGTCCCACGGGCCGCATGGAATTTGTCGGCCCGGTGGGTAAGGGCACTCTGGAACCTTACGCCTATGACAAGGTTGTCATGACGAAGCTGTGGGACGTGTCTGAAAAGGCAACGGGGTTTGACTGGCCTTTCTAGCGGAATTGCGGACAAGGTGCTATCCTCCCAGTTTTGCCAAAGCGAACTTTGAAGAAAGATTCAGAAATTTCGGGTTTCGGTTCGATTCCTTCACAGCGACTTTCAGGAGAATATCATCTAACGCGCTGCAAACGCGCATGATTTTGATTTAACCTAAGGGTCGCGCATCCAACAAACCGACTACCCATTGCGCTTATTGGGTAAACCGACCGGACGCATTTGAAGTCCCAAAACCTGGCACTTTGGCGCTGACTAACGAACGATCTGTCTATTTCCTCAGGTCTCCAAACTGTTCCCAAGCGTCCAGCGCCTGAGCCGCATACATAAGGGATGGACCGCCTCCCATATAGATTGCGACGCCCAGAAGTTCTTCAAATTCTTGGCGAGAGGCACCAAGACGGATGAGGCTTTTAGTGTGAAAACCGATGCACCCGTCGCAACGCAAAGCAATTGCGATCCCCATTGCAACAAGTTCCTTGGTTTTTTCATCCAGGGAGCCATCAGATGTTGCACCCTGCGCCATCGCAGAAAAGCCCTTCATTGTGTTGGGAATGTTCTTTCGCAATTGACCGACTTGCGTTGAAATCGCATTCGTCAGTTCTGGGTATGATGTCGTGGCCAACTTAAAATCCTTTCTCATTTCACGGACTGGATTTATCACCGCCGAAATCTGACAGGATTGAGTTGGATCAAAAACAGGCCCTTAATCGTTGCCAAAGTAGTTGAAGTCCTGATCGTTGGTATTCACCATGCGCGGCGTTTCACTTAATTGGACCATAAAGAGCCACGAATACATTGTTGGTAATGTCGACTGACACTTTACTCTGCGCTCTGATGCCTAGGTCAGAAGGTGAAGCTTACTCTCTGCCGCTCAAACGGCAGGCAATCCAATGTCTTCTTGCCCATTTCTGGAACAATGCTCGATGCCTAAGCCATGGTAAGCGCGTGCGTACTAGTGTATTTGAGCCTTCGATGCGAGAAGGTGTTCGTTTAATCCAAACACCACCAACAGGAGGATGCTGCCCTATGTTTCACCGCGCTATTGTCATCGCGAGCGGTCTTTTTGCTGCAACCGTCGTAAATGCCCAGACAGAAGTACCTTTCGCCTTGGACTGGAAATTCGAGGGACCCTCGGCCGCTTATTTCGCAGCTATAGACAACGGTCACTTCGCTGAAGAAAACCTTTCGGTTAACATTGAGGCGGGCTCGGGTTCTGTTCAGACAATCCCAAAAATCGCCACTGGTGCCTTCCCGATGGGTTTTGGTGACATAAACTCGGTCATCAAGTTTTTGGATCAAAACCCCGGTGCGCCTGTGACCGCTGTAATGATGATCTATGACAAGCCGCCATTCGCAATCGTTGGACGAAAAAGTCTGGGCGTCTCGGAACCGAAGGACCTTGAAGGCAGGGTTCTTGGAGCTCCTCCACCAGATGGCGCGTGGGCGCAGTTTCCCGTGTTTGCCCAGGAAACAGGCATTGATCCCTCTTCCGTGACGGTGGAACCCGTCGGCTTTCCAACCCGAGAGCCAATGCTTGCCGAAGGAAATGTCGACGCAATTACAGGCTTCTCTTTCTCGTCGGTCGTGAACCTGAAACGTCTGGGTGTTGCCGATGACGATATCTCGAATATCCTGATGGCTGACCATGGGCTTGAGCTTTATGGCAACGCTATCTTGGTGAACACCGACTGGGCTGCCGAGAACAGCGAACAGGTTCGTGGCTTCCTGCGCGCGGTAGCAGCCGGCTGGCAAGACGTTATCGACGACCCGGCCGCAGGCATTGATTCACTGGTGCAGCGGAACCCTGCGGCCGATAAGGGGTTAGAGCAAGAGCGTCTTCAGATGGCGATCGAACAGAACGTTGCGACCGATTACGTTAAAGCAAACGGGATGGGCGGAATCGACGCCGCCCGCATGAAGAAGGCAATCGAACAGCTGGGCGAGACTTATGAGTTTCAGAACACACCTGATGCATCGCTATACTTCACTGACGCCTATCTCCCTGAAGGTGGATTTGCTTTGAAGTAAGTTTTACGGGCGCGGTCCGCTCAGCGGACCGCGCAATCAATTCTCATGACAAAACCACTTATCCACATTAAAGACGTTCATCACGCCTATGCGACGGACGCGGGTCCGCTTCCGGTCCTAGATGGCCTGAACGTGTCTGTACCCGAGGGCGGCTTCGTCGCCGTAGTCGGGCCCTCCGGCTGTGGGAAGTCTACCCTCACCCGCCTGATTGCCGGCCTCATGAAACCGGACAGAGGCGAAGTTTGGCTCCACGGAGAGCGCGTGCAGTCCCCCCGTTCCACCGTGGGTATGGCATTTCAAAACCCAGTGCTTCTGGAATGGCGGACGATCCTGAAAAACGTTATGTTACCCCTTGAAATCGTCCCCACAAAAATGTCGAAAACCGAGCAGGAACAAAGGGCATTGCACCTTCTCGACCTTGTTGGGTTGAAGGGCTTCGAAGACAAACGTCCGTCGGAGCTTTCGGGAGGCATGCGCCAGCGGGCCTCGCTCTGCCGCTCTCTAATCCACAAGCCCGAAGTTCTGATTTTGGATGAGCCCTTTGGCGCTTTGGACGCTTTTACGCGCGAAGATCTCTGGCAGACGATGCATTCACTCAAAGCGGAAGAACCCTTTACTGGCGTCCTGATTACCCATGACCTGCGCGAGTCGATCTTTCTTGCTGATCAAGTTGTGGTGCTTTCAGGCCGTCCTGCAAAGACACAATACGTAATGAACATCCCACGCAATGGCCCACCTGAGCTTGATGATTTGTACACGCCTGAAGCTGCTGACAGGCTCAATATCCTACGGCATCAGATCGAGATCGCACAGGGTCGTGCACCCTCTGAAGAGGTCGGGGCATGACACTCCGCAAAATCGCCGTCCCGGTAATTGCAATGGTCGTCTTTCTGGCGCTTTGGGAGCTTTTGGTCTGGGTCAATGGGTGGCCAAACTACATCATGGCGGCTCCCTCGGATCTGCCAGCTGCTTATTCGCGGTATTGGGAACTTTTCCTTGTCATGGGTTGGCAGACGCTTTGGCGTACAGTTGTCGGGCTTTTGATCGCTGTTGCTTTCGGTATTTTTGTTGGCATGGTTATGGGCTTTTCACGAACTATGCGCGACGCGCTCTATCCACTCCTGGTCGGCTTTAATGCCATTCCCAAGGCGACGGTAGTGCCAATTGTGGCGCTTCTTTTCGTGGGCGCACATGACTTCAACACAATTCTGATCGCCTTCATGATCTCGTTCTTCCCGATCGCCGTCTCGGTTTCGATAGGCTTGTCCACGCTGGAGCCCGAGTATCGCGATATCTTGCGCTCTCTTGGGGCTAGTCAGGCAACGGTCTTTTGGAAGATTGCGCTTCCAAAGACTTTGCCAGAGTTCTTTGGAGCGCTCAAAGTGGCGGTAACGCTGGCGTTCATCGGCACGAATCTTATGGAGATAGTGTCGCCGCACGGACGTGGTCTTGGAGCCCTCTTCGACAGCGGTAAAACGAATTCAGATTATCCTTTGATGTTTGCCGTTCTCATAGCTCTCGCTTTTATGGGCATCGTTCTTTATTACGTAGTTGTAGCGCTTGAGAAAATCTTTGCAGGTTGGGCCGAGCGGCAGCCAACGTGAGTGAAAACGAAGGCAACTAGATCATTAGTGCATATTCGTGTGTGTAAATTACTGCGTTCGGTGTTCCGTTAGGCGAAGTCTAACCATCTCTTTATGCATTTCGCATAATTTGGCTTTGAAGGCGATTGTAACATTTAGGTGAAAATTTTATGACACTGTGGTAAGTTAGGTCAACGCAGCCATCGAGGTTGTCTTGATTATGACCACACTGTATCGCTCGTTAATCGCTGATGGCGTGCTTATTGGTACTCACGTGTTTTTCGCCGCTGCTGTGCTTGCAGGATATCGGACCGGTATCCCATCGATGGCCGACCTCACCGATGAAGCAAGCTTTGCCGGTCTTTGGATGATCTTAAAGCTGGGTCTGGCAAGCTTTGTACTTTGGCGGACGAAGGGGCCAGCCAGATGGGTCGCGCTGGCCATCAGCCTTCTGTTTCTGGATGATGCTCTGGAGATTCATGAGGCTATTGGCGACATTGTTGCTGGGCTGAACGTGTTTCCTCAATTCGCTGGCGTCGAGGCCGATGACGTCGGTGAATTATTTGCGGCAGTATGTATCGCTATTCCTGTCTTCGGCTCCCTTTGGTTGGCGTTCCGTCGTGCGTCAGGGGAACTTCGCAAAGCGATCTTTCAATTTACCTGTTTCGTAATAGCGCTTGGCGCGGTCGGAGTGGGGCTCGATTTCTTGCATGCGGTATTTGAAAACGCCAGTAACACTGCGCATCCATTCATCGAGCCTGCTCTGGCGACGTTGGAGGATGGGCTAGAGCTAATTATTGCTACTTTTCTTCTTTTTGAGGCGACCAAGATCAGATCAGAGTCATTGACTGATCTGAATATGCTGGGTGACGAACAACGGCTGACCCAATAATGATTATTTCGCTCTAACAAGCGATCGCTATGCAGACTAATTGGGACTTCCGATCGCGCCCGGACTTTAGGTGAGTGGTCGTTTTTAGGGATTAAGCCTTGCTTGTGCTAAACTGTCCTATCCGCCTCACTTCATTGGCTTAAGGCGGACCGTTTAGGGAGGTATTTGTTATGCGTTTTCTCGTCATTGCGGCAATTGTGTCGATCAGTCCAGCTTATGCCGAAACGTTCAGCAGCGGCGCGGTCGGAATAGGCACCAGCTCAAACGAACCGATGCCTATCGCCGATGGACACATGGTAATGCGCACCAGTGGAAGTTACGAAATGTTCGAGGTAGAGCCCGGACATCCACTTGAGGGAGCCAGCGGCCCTTGCTTCGGTGCAGTCGAAATTATGGGGACTGAAGTTTCCGGTGGGGGCAACTGCGTCTTCGACACCGCATCCGGTGAAAAAGCGGTCATGGCCTGGGAAGCAACAGGCTTGGGGGCCGACGGGGCTTTGACGGGTAATTGGTCGGTTTCCGGTGGTTCGGGAAAGTGGACCAGCGCCAGTGGCGGCGGTACATTCTCTTCCCTGACGGATCCGGACACCGGAAAGTTTGCGAATACGATCACAGGTGACATTACTATCGACTAATGTACCGACGGTTCCGCCAAGTTCGCCCGAACGATCGCGACCTTGGCGGTTCAGTTGCTTGCCGGCAAAGGTTAGCTTGGCAATTTTGTATTCTACGGAAGCGTTCTCCGGATATTGCAATACGGATAGTGCGGTTCATTTGATAAGTTCGTGACGAAGACCCCTTTGGCTGAACAAACCCTGATTTCGTTCAAACTTCGCGGATTGTCAGCTTAGGTGCAGATAACTTTCGCCCAAGCTGGAATTAGCCATCTGCTTGCAGCGAGGCGGTCGAAAAGCTTCGTCACACCCAAGAAGAGTATCCTCAAAACTGCCGCTGGTTTCCACATGGCGAACAGTATGTTTCTAAGTGTACTGTGGACACATTTTTGCCACAATGTCGTTCTGACGATGTGGGCGGCACGCTTCAGATTTGAGAAGGTACTAGCTTTTAAACTGGCTTAAGTGGGGGTTGTCGGTTCAGCGTGCCGCCCCACGAGTTCCTAAAAGAAGACTTGTAAGTGTTACGAAACAATCGCTTGCAAGTTCGTTGTTGGCAACGGAAGTCTATTTTTCAACCCCAATCCGGACAACTTCGCTAGCCTCTTCATGAGCGGTTGGAGATACGGGCTGTCATTTTGACCGGCGAAAGTCAGGGAGAGATCAATACCTCGCCCTCAATCTCCATCGCAAAACCAAGAGGCAGCGAAAGAACCCCGATGGCGGATCGCGCATGCCGACCTACGGTTGAACCGAATACATCGACGACCAAGTCGCTAAATCCGTTCACGACGAGATGTTGCTCGGTATAGCCGGGTGCAGAGGCCACCATCCCGAACACGCGGGACCAACCGACAATTCGGGAAAGATCACCGATCTCGGCCTTTATGTTCGACAGAACCGTGAGCGCGACCTCCCGAGCCTCCAAGTACCCTTGTTCTGTCGACAGATCGCTACCCAGCAATCCGAACGGTCCGGCGATACTTCCGTCCTTCGCATTTTTGGGGTGCCCAGAAAAAAGTACTCTCTCGGCCCTTATGTTCACGAACGAGAAGGGGAGATGCAGCCCGTCAGGTACCTTGGTGGGCGCGGGTAATTCGAGACCGATTTCCCTTAATCTGTCTTCCGGTGTAGTCATTGTTCCACATCCCTTCAAATTCGAGTCAAAGGTAGCCTACACGCTAATTTCGTTTCGATCTTTTCCTGAATCGGATCAGCTATTCGGCCAATAGGTTCGTTGTGGCTATGCAGGCCAATTAAACCTTGAATCACTTCTTCACAAAAGAATTGTAACCGCTCAGCCAGAGCTTAGTACGGTCAAGCGAGTTTGGGTTAGCTTGGAAACCGCAGCAAAATCTCAAGCGGTGCTGCGTCTCAAATACGGGATTTCACGGTGTCTACTTGTTAATATCTATTCAGTTTCAGAGGATCGGGCCCATAGATTAATTTCCTCTTCCGAACTGACTTCGTCAATCATGGAGAGTTCTTCTTCGGTGAAGTCCAAATTGTGGACTGCGCCAACGCAATCCGCGATTTGCTCGGGCCGTGATGCTCCAATCAGTGCACTTGTCACCTGACCACCTCGAAGAACCCAAGCAATCGCCATCTGAGCCAAAGATTGTCCGCGTGCTTGTGCTATTTCGTTTAGTGCCTTAACGCTCGCCAAAGATCGATCGTTGATCATTCCGTCCAAAAGGGATTTGCCCTGTGTGGCCCGGCTGCCAGCCGGAATGCTTTTTAAATACTTCGACGTCAATATTCCCTGCGCCAAAGGCGTAAATGCAATCGATCCCACGCCCCTTTCCTTCAATGTGTCTAAAAGCCCGTCATGCTCGACCCACCGATTGAGAAGGTTGTAAGATGGTTGATGGATCAGGCACGGCGTTCCAAGTTCTTCCAGAATTGCAAGTGCTTCGCGTGTTCGAACGGAATTGTAACTTGAGATACCGACATAAAGCGCCCGCCCTGACCGCACGATGTAATCCAGGGCTCCCATGGTTTCCTCTAAAGGGGTTTCCGGGTCAAATCGGTGGGAATAAAAAATGTCTGCATAATCGAGGCCCATACGCTTGAGCGATTGGTCACACGACGCCACAAGATACTTTCGCGAGCCCCACTCGCCGTAAGGGCCCGGCCACATTTCATATCCCGCCTTTGTGGACACAATAAGTTCGTCTCGATAGCCTGCGAAGTCGGTCTTCAGGATTTCACCAAAAGCTTCTTCGGCGGATCCCGGCGGTGGGCCATAGTTGTTGGCCAAATCAAAATGTGTGATCCCAAGATCAAATGCAGTCCGGCACAAATCGCGCTTTAACTCATGCGGCGTGTCTCCACCGAAGTTGTGCCAAAGCCCGAGGCTGACCGCGGGTAATCTGAGGCCAGATTGTCCACAACGGCGATAGACCATTTGGTCATAGCGTTCGGAGCTTGGAAGGTAGGGGCGAGGTTGAGGTTTCGGAGGGCGCTGTACTTTCGACATTCACCTATAATCCGGGATTGCCGCAGCGTGTCAAATAGTCAGTCCGATCGTCGCTCGATCCGACGATCTGCCTCACAAGCTATGCTTCAACCGCAATGTTGGAATTAAAGGTTCCGAGTTATTATTTCGAACCCAAGCATATGATCATCTACGCGAACTAGCACTGGACCTGAGGGATATGTTCCACCCGCGAAGAACCAACCGGGATCATTCGAACAACTTTTTCGCAGGGGTCATAGAGAACATACAGATCTGCGTTGCCACCAAGGTAAAGAGCTTGCATGGGTTCGAATTTTTCATTCAGGTCTATGAGTGTTACCGGCCGGGCAGAAAGGTCAAGAACCTTGGGTGCAAGAAACCCATGCAATCCGTCCTCGCGAAGGTCGGGCCCTAAAAGGAAAACTTCGGCGCTCAATACAAGCAACAGGACCAAGAATAACATACCATCGATTACCAACGCTTTCCCTATTTGTTGTTTGGATGGGCGCAACAGATCTGGCAGATAGTCCTCCAACGAGAACAAATTTGCGAGCATCACCAGCGCAACCACCGCGCCAATTATTATTGTCAGAATTCTGCCACCTGAGAAATCCAATGGAATCGTGACCGACAGAACGATCGCAGCCACCGCTAGCCATTGAACTTTTTCATTTGCCGCGATCTCTCCAATCGTGGTTTTTCCAATTTTCACTGGTTTAAAGTCTTTGGTTATCTTTCGAAGTCGCGGGCGACGGTTTGCCCATGACTTCAATGCTTCTCGCCAATTATCAACAAAGTGAAGTGGGCCGAGAATTCCCAGAAGCACCAGAAAAGTTAGTACGAATTCGGTGACTCGCGTACTTGCATCAACGCCTATATCAACCACGCGAACGCCAATTTGACCCCAATACTCGCGCCACAAAAAACCTGTGACTGCCGCGATTAGACCTGCTGCGGGAATGAACCCGAGCAAGGCCTGAAACATGAAGCTCAGTCGTTCCTTTGCAGAAGCGGCAAGCTCGGGCGCTGCGTCCTTGAGAACGTCGATAGTTGTGTCAGTTGGCAGGTAATAGTTTCCTTCAAGCACTTCGTTTATTGCACTTTGCATTTCATCGCCTCCAGCGGCACGGCAAATATATCCAAGTGCGCCGGCTTGAATGGCGAGGATAATGCGATCATGAGGTGGGTCGCTTGGGCTAAGCGCCAGGATCTTGAGATCTGGCAATATTGCAGAAGCATATGAAATTACGTCAATACTACGCAGTCCTTGAAGCATTACGTCGGCCAGAAGCAAATCGGGTTGCGTGCGATCCAATATCTGTTTTGCCGTTCTTAGATTGTAGGCAACACCAACTATCTCAGCTCCTACAAGCTGTGTTGCAAGCTCTTGAATTGCTGAACGCGCTTCGTCCGGTGCAACGATAAGGATGCGAATTGGGTCCATGGTTAAAGGCTCTGATTCATTACTGTGAAAATGGTTATTGATGGCCAGGTTCATTGTGACTGCTCCAATGAAAGCCCACGTGCCGATCCTTTATCGGATAAGGCGAATGACTGGGGTTTGCAGTATCGGACAGGTAATTCAGTGTGCTCTTGCACCAGCAATCGCCCAAACAGCATTGACACACATCCTAAGACCAGTCCCAAGGCCAGGGCATTCGCGACGACGACACCGCCAAACAGTGATGCCACAGTTGTACCTGCATTTTGAATGGCGGTCCCGGATATGACTGATATCCAGTCTTGCAAGTATATTGCGAACAGGACCGACAGCCCGATCGGTGTCGTTATAAGCGCGGTTCCAATACAGATAAGTCCCCGTCCAAACCACGCGCGAGGCGTCGACCCTTTAAGCACGATCGCTGCTGTGACCCAGAATACGCCAAGTCCGGTGAAAAGAGCGAGGAACGATTCCGCGTAGGAAGTCAGGTCACTCGAAACAAAGCCAGCAAATGCTGAGATGAATGGGGACAGAACAAACGTGACCAACCCTGCGGTAAGGAAACCAAATAACACCTTCAGCGCTTGGCGCGGGACCACATTGCCGTTGCGGCTTTGCCGGACGAGGGTTGCGGTTGCGTCTGGTACAATCTGATTAAACCGCGATAGTAGGAATTTTTGACGAGATAGCTTCGTAACCTCGAGTGTTGTTTAGAGAGGGCGGCCCAATTTGCCGGTTTTGTGAGTCTGAAATTGGCGACCCGCCACTTCATTTCTTTTGGCGCCTAGTCAAATTCTTGTGGAAGTTGGACAAGTTGAGCTGGTGATGATGCGTCAAGCTTTACCCGGGAAACGTCGGCGAATGACCGTATCGGACCTAAACCGGAAGTTCATTCTTGACGGTCAGTCACCTTATTCGTCAGTCTCAGGGTTGTTGTGTGTTTTGGGGGCGTTGTCATGAAGTGGTTATTGCGAATATTTTCACTGTTTCTGTCTCTTCTTCTGGGCACTGCTGTTTTGGCTCAGGACAGACCCAATATCGTCTTTATTTTTTTGGATAATTTTGGCTGGGGTGAACCGGGGTTCAACGGCGGCGGCATAATCCGTGGCACAGCCACTCCTGAAATGGATGCGCTGGCGGCTGAAGGACTGAGGCTTACGAACTTCAACGTGGAAAGCCAGTGTACTCCCTCCCGCGCGGCAACTATGACGGGGCGTTACGGCATCCGCAGCGGTAATCATACAGTCCCACTGGGAGGCGGCGTCTACGGCTTGACTCAATGGGAGATAACGATGGCTGAGATGCTCAAGGATGCGGGGTATAGTACCGCCATGTTTGGCAAGTGGCACCTCGGCTGGACCGAAGGACGCTTTCCGACGAACCAGGGCTTCGACGAGTTTTACGGTGTTGAGACCACTGATGTCACAGTCTGGCGATCGCTTCCGGGCTTTGCCGAAGCAAACATGGAAGAGCCTGTTGTGATGCAGGGCGTTGCGGGCGAACCAGCGACAGTAGCACGCGACTATGATCTGGACTATCGCGGCGAAATTGACGGCGACCTGACAAAGAAAGCCATCGATTTCATCGAAGCCAAGAGCGAGGCAGACGCGCCGTTTTTCATTTATCTTGCTTATACGCAGACCCACTATCCAAACATCGTTTCCGAAGAGTTCGAAGGAGCAACTGGAAACGGGGTATGGGCAGATATTCTTCGCCAGACAGACTCCTATATCGGACGTATAGTTGATGCGCTTGAGGCGGCAGACATCGCCGACGACACGGTGGTTATTTTTACTGCTGACAACGGCCCCGAAGCGCTTCCGGTTGGAAATGCCAACGTCTCGCCTGTCCCAGCAGTACATGGTACTGCAGGACCGTGGCGCGGCACTCTTTTTACAAGCCTCGAAGGAAGCATGCGCGTTCCCTTCGCTATCAAGTGGCCCGGGAAGATTCCTGCTGGTTCAGCTAGTAACGATGTCGTCCACTCGATGGATCTGTTTCCTACGCTTGCAGCATTTGCAGGCGGCAAGGTGCCGGAAGACCGGGCCTTTGATGGCATTGACCAATCTGAGTTCTTTCTTGGGGCCCAGCCGAATTCCAACCGAGAAGGCGTGATCGTCTACATGGGCGAGCAGATATTCGGTGTCAAATGGAAGGATTGGAAGGTCCTGTTCAAAGAAAACACAACAGCATTCGGCGCAACCGAGTCCTACGATACCCCCAGGGTGTATAACCTTCTGAATGATCCGCATGAGCGCGAAAGCGTACTTTTTCCGCATACTTGGGCGGTGGAAAAGGCACTACCACAACTGCAGGAACACCTTGCGACATTTCAGGAGTACCCCCCAATTCCACCAGGAACACCTGATCCCTATGAACCGCCCAAAAACTGAGCAAAGGCATAGTCCATAAAGTAAATTGTTCAGTTTGTTACAAAGGGTGTCAGCAATACGGGCAAATGCCGTTGATCCCAAATCCACACTGGCGGAGACCTTCGACTAATGCGGCGTGCTCTTTTAACAACCGAACTCAGACCCTGGCTTTCTCGAAAGCCGACCACGCGGTTTCGAATGCTTCAAAATTGAACTCAGGCGGGCGGGCGGCGTCCAAGACAATGCGTTCCGTCGTCAACAGCTTTTGGATTGCGGTTTCTAATTGATCGACGATATCAGTAGGTATCACCAATGCACCATGACGATCGGCATGAATTAGTTCGCCTGGACTTACCGTTAGGCCAAAAACTGATACCTGTGTGTCTATCTCACGAACATGGACGAAACCATGGCTTGGCCCGACGGAACCGGCGACAACTGGGAACCCCTCGGGTAAATCGCCCAGATCGCGCATAACGCCGTTGGTCACTACACCTGACATACCGAATCCCTTGTGGACCGAGGTATTGATCTCACCCCAAAAGGCACCGATACAATCTGGATAATCCGCATCCTCGATAACTGCGACGCTGGGGCCGGGTGCCTCAGACATATATTTGTAGTAATCCATTCGGCGATTCTTGATGACGTCCGGAGCTTCTTTCGGGGGATTGACCGCTGCGATTTTTGCAGTGCGGGCGTATCCGACTATTGCGGGTTCTTCAGGCGCGGAACACAACATGGTACGGCGGGTGAAGCTATTGAATCCACGCTTGCCTTGCGCCACCTCAATGGCATTGCAGACAGTTGGCGTGTCGATCTTACGGAGCAAAGATAAAAGGGACGGTGTCATGTGTCCTCCAACCAGCGTACCAGCGCCGCTGTTGTCTCGTTTGGTTGTTCCAGTGTGGGCAGATGGCCCGCGCCATCAATAATTGTAAAAGTGCTGCGTGGCATAAGATCATGCATCAACTGATGCCGCTCGACAGGGCAAAGCCCGTCTTCTTGGCCACATAGGACCAAGGCTTTTCCAGAATAAGCGGAAAGGGTTTCGCTTTGGTCCGAACGATCCATCAGCGCCTGAGATTGACGCAGGAAGACGTCCGGACCAAGATCGGTAGCCATAACCATACACAGGTCAAGGATCGACCCCTGGCGGGGACCGTCAGCCAAGTAATTCGGTTTCATCTCATCGCGCATCACATTCCACAAGCGACCCTTGCGCACTGCTGCCATCTGGGGTCCACGGCGCGCAGCCACCTCAGGTGATTCAGCCAGCGGATTTGTATCAAGAAGCGCAAGTCGCAACACTCGTTCCGGAGCTTGACGCACAATCTCCATGGCTACGATACCGCCCATCGATAAACCTGCCAGAGCGAACAAGGGCGGTGCATTGTTCAGGATATCTGCTGCCAACGCCTCGACACTATTTTGCTGGCTCAGCGGAAAGGTCATTATTGGCATTCTGCTGGACAACGCTTTGATCTGAGGACCGAAAAGGCGAGCATCGCACATCATGCCGGGTAAGCAGATCAGCGGTGTCATTACGAAGCCAGCTTTGCCCCCTCGACCAGCGTCGCCAGTTTGGCGTAGGCAATTTCAGGGTCGACGGCACCAAAACCTGCAAATGTTCCAAATCCGCAATCGCTGCCTGCGATTACCCGGTCTGAGCCCACGATGTCGGTAAAACGAGTGATCCTCTGGGCTACCAGTTCTGGATGCTCCACGAAATTTGTGGTGGTGTCGACCACCCCAGGCACTAGAATCTTGTCTTCAGGTATTTCGCCCCTCCGGTCGCGGAATACAGTCCATTCGTGCGCGTGGCGCGGGTTCGAGGTTTCGAAAAGGACATATCGAGATTTCGTCGACATCAGAGTGTTGAAAACCTTATCCATTGCGATGTCACAGCAATGCGGACCTTCGTAGTTGCCCCAGCAGATGTGCACACGAACGCGGTCCTGAGGTACATTTTGAAGTGCGTGGTTCAAGGCCTCGACGTGCAAATTGGCAATCGCGACAAACTCGTCATCCGAGAGATCTGTAAAGAGCATGTGGCGCGATAATGCCAGATCGGGGCAATCCAATTGAAGGTCCAGCCCAGCTGCTACTATGGTTTCATATTCTTCTTTCATGGCGTCGGCCAAAGCGGACAAATAGGAGTCTCGTGTCGGATAAAAGTCATTTTGCAGGAACAGGGAAATCACACCTGGCGAGGCTGCATTCATGAAACCTCGATCTGCCCCATGTTGTGCCATTGCGGCCTTGAGGTTGGCGATGTCCTTCTGCAACTCACCTTGCCCCTTTGAACGCACCTCACCGGTGCACATAGGTCGAGCATACTGAGGAGTGCCTCCATCGTTTGCCAACCGCTGAAGGAAGCTTGGAAACATCTTCAGATCTGCGGGCGCGTTGCGCGGGCTATCTCCCGAGAAACCGGTGTAACGATCTTTGACATACGTAGCGTATGAAATCTTTGAAGTTTCACCGTCACTAACGATGTCGATCCCGGCTTCAACCTGTTTGCGCACCGTCTCTGAAACTGCATCAGCCATGCAACCGTCAAAGGCATCAATATCGTAGGACTCCTCATTTTCCCGGGCGAAGATGAAATCCACCACCTCTTGGGTTCGGGGCAGGGACCCTACATGTGTGGTCTTTATGGTCATAAGAGTCTCCTTAAATTTTGCACGCCATAAGAACAGTACGGCTTTGGGTTTCAGGGTCCTCGGCCAGAAAACCGGTCATTCGTAATTCGTTTTCTTCCAAACAAATGGCGTAGTCCGCTGGTGACAAAGACGCATGATATACAAGCTCTTCCCCAACAGTGCCGCTTACCTCTCCAGCACGAGGACCAACCGTCAGCATCAGCATCCCACCCGGACGCAAATGGTGCGCCATACGAGCTATGCAGTTCTTTTGTTCATCTGCCGTCAGGTG
This sequence comes from Ruegeria sp. YKSD179, assembly GCF_059612885.1. Lineage (NCBI taxonomy): Bacteria > Pseudomonadati > Pseudomonadota > Alphaproteobacteria > Rhodobacterales > Roseobacteraceae > Ruegeria > Ruegeria sp. YKSD179. Next base: position 76,781 of record NZ_JBXWRL010000017.1, read on the forward strand.
GAAAAAGCTGTCCCATGCGATGATGCCGTCGAACTGCTGTTCCAACTCAAACTCACGCATATCTGCATGTCGCCAATCGCCATCAGGCCAACGTTCCCGAGCTATGGCTAGCATCGCCTCTGAGAAGTCGACGCCTGTGACAGCAAAACCCTCTGCCATGAACCAGCGCGCGATCGGATCTCCTGCGCCACAGCCAAGGTCCAATACGTGATCACCCGGTTTCAGGCTGGCGGTGAAACGCGCCAGCCAACGCGCTTCGAACAGAGCTTTGGAACGTCGCTTGTCGAATTCTGTGGCTTGCCGTTCGTACACGGCGTGCGTGTCTTTCGGGTTTACATTCATTCTGTCCAAGTAGCTCCAGCCGGGTCGTCAGTAGCCGAAATCCGGTACAAACCTGCCTGTCCCGTCATTGACGGTTGAACGCTATAAGACTCACCGGGCAAGACCAAAGCGGTATCGCCAGTGGACAGCGTTGTCTCGTAACCACCCACCGAAATACGCCAGTGGCCACTCGCGGGCATCAGAACTACTGGTTTTTCGGCCGTGATTGGTTCGGTTATCGAGGAACCCCGACCAAGGAAATCGACTTCGAACCCCGGTTTGTCTTTGATCAGAGCATTTTCGCCGATCACCCGAGCGGGTTTGTTCGCCGACAGCGCCATCAGGTCCCAATAACGCGCAACATACTTTCCGACTACATCCTCGACCGGCACCTCTGGGTACTCTTTTAGTTGCTCTTCGGTCAAAAGAGGCATCGGTCGTACGTTGTGCGGCAATTCCTGACCCTTTTTTTTGTCATACAAAACGCCATTGTCACCAAGCATCAGCCCATGCTCCTGCGCGTCTTCGATAACCTGCGGCGCCCAGGTGACGCCGCCCCCCGCATCGTCGCCGCCCAGGATCGCCATGATCATTCCATAGTCTTGGCCGACATTTTCGAACCCTCGGAAAATGCCGGTTGGGATATTGAAGATATCGCCCTCTTCGGCAATGAACTCGCCGGCTGTGCCATAACGGCCCCAAAAAAACCGCCATCGCCCTTTGGCGACAAAGAAAACTTCGGCAGTTGTGTGGCTGTGCAAAGAGTTGCGACATTTCGGAGGTTGCCCAGCTGCCCCAATGTTGAAGCCTATCTTATCGGTGATGTGCACATGCTGGTCTGGCGACTCGGAAACGCCGCCGCCGATGATTGTGAAGTTTTCCTTTTGATCGCTGCCCGGTGTGTGGGCGTCAATAAACGCCGTTTTGCAGGGCTGGAGTTCGCCATAGCGGACGATACGTTGTGTGATGGTGCTCATTAGATTGTCTCCTTGGAAATTGGGGCGATGGGATCAACACCCGCCCTCCCGGAGGACGATTGTTCAGCCGACGTGCACGCAGTGATGCGCGATGCGTATGAAATCGCCGCGCCGCTCGACTGTTATTCAGAGATGAAACGATTACGGTCACTCAGCTTTCTCCACCCTGCAGCAGAATTTGTTTCCAGACCGAAGTTTCGTCGAACAGCGTATATTCGCGACGCAGCAGCGGGTGGCCGGCGATCAACTCGCCAAATTCGGCGTGGCTGATGCCAAGCACATAGACCTGTGCGCCAGTCGGTGCGCCAAAAACCCCCCAGCCGTCATGCTTACCCCAAAGGCTCCAGCGCAAAGCAGCACGAGGGGCCATGTTCGTGTCATCGCGGCCAATCTGGTGTTCGATCTTGAACTCCGCATTCGGGAAGGAGGCCCGAAGTCCCATCCAAAACCGGTCTACTGCACCCCAACCGTGGCCAGTGACACCGCCCACATATTCGGATTGCACGGCGCGGTCATACTCTGCTTCGATCGCACCCATATCGGCGTTCATGATCCGGGTCAGAATGTCGGCGTAACGTTGTCCCCACTCGTTGTCGTTGCCTCGTCCTTCATAAGGTCCGGGCTGATCGGTTTCCGGGGTCAGTGGCCTGACGCAGTTATCCGCCCCGCCCTCACGTTCAATGAGGTCGGCCGCATATTCCTTTGGGTCCCAACCCATCTGACGCACAATTGCACCTTGATCGCGGATCAGCCATTCGTCGTTGATCTGATTGTTGATTGCGTGACAATCGGCAAGAATCCGGTATCGCAGCTTGGTACCCGTTGGCTTACCGTATACGCCTTCGGCCAGATGCGTAGCGGTTGAAATGATCCGGTGCGAGCTTAGCATGCCCTGTTCCGGTGTACCTGACCAGATTACATCCTCGCCCAAAAGCTGCCGGTCCGGAAACTCGGCCAGCGTCGCCATTGTTGCGCCGATAACGTTCTGATTACCCAGAACAACCGACCCGGGCGAACGAACGACGATATCGTCACTGTAATACTCATGCAGGGTCGAGATGCCCCGGTCTTCCCAGATCTCCTTGGTGATACCAATGATATAGTCGGGAAAATCCCGAAATTTGGGATCAAAGCCTTTCATGTTTCTGTCCTTTGTGGGGCCCACCCTTTTGGCAAACGGGCCGAGGTTCGCACGACCAGTGGCCCATCAATGGCCACCTTGCGAGGCTCGGCCATTTCCGGGGTGTCGATATGTTCAAAAAGCGCGTCAACAGTTTCGGTCACCATTAGATTGGCCCGCTGTCGGATTGTAGTCAGATTGTAGGCGGGCCACCCGGCAGGCGGTACATCGTCATAACCCACGACCGAGATATCCTCGGGTACGTTTAGGCCAAGTTCAAAACGTATGACGTCCATCACAGCCAGTGCCATGTGATCGTTGGCGACGAAGACGGCATCGGGTCGTTTGTCTGGTGCAACATCAAACATTCGTCGGGCTGCGGCGCGGGCGTTTTCGGTGTGAAAATCACCGACCTCATGAGCGAAAAGGTCTCGCCCGGCCTCTGTAAGCGCGGCTCGGAAACCAGCTTCGCGGTCGCGTTGGGTCGAAGCACCTTGCCAACCCGCGATATAGGCTATCCTTTCATGCCCCCCATCAATAAGGAACTCGGCCACTTTGCGACCCCCAGCGTAGTTGTCGGAAGTAACAGTGGTGATGCCTTCGATATCCTGACTGCGGTTAAACAACACAACCGGAACCCCAGCCTGCTGGCAGCGCATCGCTATGTCCGACGACATCGGGACCGACGCCAAAATAACCCCGTCGACCTGATAATCGAGGATTTCGTCCATCACATTGTCGATATTCCCAGCCGAGCGAGAAGCCATGAAGATCAAAACGTGATAGCCTTGTTCCTGCAGTGCGTTCGACAGTTTTTCGAGCGCTTCGGGATAGAAGTAGTTGTCCAGATAGCCGACAACCAATCCGATGATACGGCTTTTGCCGGATACCATCGCGCGGGCTAAAACATTGGGGCGATACCCCAACTTAGCGGCCGCCTTCCGCACTTTATCTTCGGTTTTTTTACTGACCGAAGCACCGGGTGTGAACACCCTGCTGACGGCGGATTGGCTGACGCCGGCAAGTTGGGCAACTTGAAGTGATGTCACCTTTTCAACCATCAGTCCGCCGTCCAACCTCCGTCGATCAGCATCGAAGTGCCTGTAACCAAAGCAGAAGCGTCGGACGCAAGATAAGTGACTGCACCCATGATATCTTCGACCTCGCCCACGCGATCCAGCTTGATCTTCTCCATAATCCACGCAGCGCGTTCAGGATTTTCAAACGTGGATTGCGTCAAGGGTGTGCGAATAAATGTCGGGCAAATTGTGTTGATGCGAATTCGTTGCTTGCCCCATTCAATGGCCATAGCTTTGACCATACCTTCGAGGCCATGCTTGGTTGCGCAATAAAGCGCCCGGTCAACCCCGCCCACATGGCCCATCTGACTTGAGATGTGAATGATTGACCCTGGCTTATCTGCTGCCATCAAGGCCTTGGCGGCATAAGCCGACAGGAAATAGGCCGATCGCAGATTTACGTCCGCGACGGTGTCAAAATCCTCGGGCGTTGTCTCAATCGCCGGGCTATGGCGTGCAATTCCAGCAGAGTTCACAACCACGTCGAATACTCGGCCCTCAAAAATCCGATTTAGGGCAATAAGATCACCCTGATCTACGACCGCAGCCTCGGACGACCAGCCCTGCCTTTGCAATGCCGCAACGGTTTCATCTAATCGCTCCTTGCCTCTGGCCGCGCAAACGACGTGAGCGCCTGCTTCGGCAAGAGCTACCGCGCAGCCCTGACCGATGCCTGACGAAGCGCCGGTTACTAAGGCAGTCTTTCCGCTAAGGGAAAACGAAGGGGTACGTGGCAATTCGGTCATCAGTGCATTCCATCGGGAACATCGATGCGACCTATGTTGCGAGCCTTGTTGAATTCTCGCAATCGGGCAAAGACGTCGACACCAAGCTGTCGGTAGGCGTCAAGAAGGTCGACCAGAACCCAATTCTCGCGGATCTTGCCGTTTTCAAGTCGCCAGAAATCGAGACTCCGCATGGTGATCATTTTTCCTGAAGGAACAATCCCCATCCAGCCGTCACCAGTAACCGTCTGAATCATGTTAGGCCAGCCGGTCACAGCGGCATATTCGCCATCACCGAAGAAATGGTAGATTATGTCATCAACGTACTGCCCGCGGTCCGGCATGCCATTCAAGAATGGAATTTGGTGCCAGTTTCGAAAGCCAGCGTAACCACGGCCGGTCCCTATACCCGAAGGGCCGTACCAGTTCATGCGAGGGTGCCAGAACCGTTCCATCTCCATCACCTCGGGGCCACCTTGGGATGGATGTCTTTTTAGAAATTCGAGCATTTCTATTATGTGTTGACAGGTCTTGGTGCCCTTAGCTTCATCGTAGGGCCCCGGAACAAAACCGTCTTGAGTGGCTGGACCGGGCACATGCCATTCGAGACCCAGGCTTGGGGACATCGGCCAGGCTTTGGCCTGTATCATTACTTCGGGGATGTCCCAAAGTGCCTGAAACTCAACGACTTTGCCATCTACAAAACGGTAGAATTCGTGGAACCGCATGGTTGCCTGATGACCGGTGGGCGGGATATCCAGCCAAGGCCCGATGAAGGTACCGGTATAGTAGCCACCACAGCCGACCCAGTCAGCTCCACCGTCGTCCGGTCCGGCCATGACAATGTAGTCACGACGTTCTAAATCAGGCCAGGCATCCAAAAGGTTCTTATAGGCGCAATCGAAAAAAGCATCACTGCCTGTGCTGTCGCCAAAAGGATGGCACAGGTGGAACACGGCGTCTGAGCTTGTCACTTCGGCCAACGCTTTACGTACACCGGCCTCGGAAAAGTCGTACATCGCCGCCCTGAGTGGTGCGATAAGGGCTTTGTGTTGTGTGTGCTTGTCACTCATTCTGCGGCGTCCCGGTAGGGGGCGGGTTCGCCGTAGGGTACGTTGATACCGCCATAGCGACGCACGCGAACGTTGCACTGTTCGGCATGGCCAACAAAACCTTCCAGCATGCACAAGCGCGAGCCATACTCACCAATAAGCGTCGCCGCTTCATCGGTAAGTACTTTCTGATAGCTGTGAGTTTTCAGATACTTTCCCACCCAAAGCCCACCGGTATAGCGCCCGGCTTTTTTTGTTGGCAATGTATGGTTTGTTCCGATCACTTTGTCGCCATTTGAAACATTTGTACGCGGACCAAGAAACAGAGCACCGTAGCAAGTCATGTTCTCAAGGAACCAGTCGTCGCGGTCGGTCATTACCTGAACATGTTCCGAGGCGATGTCATCGGCGACCTTCAGCATCTCGTCATACGTGTCGCAGACGATCACTTCGCCATACTCGTCCCATGACACTTTCGCGGTGCCAGCTGTAGGCAGGATACCCAGCAAACGGTCGACTTCGGACATGGTATCTTCGGCCAATTTGCGTGAGTTGGTCAGCAGAACGCAGGGGCTGTTATAGCCATGCTCAGCCTGACCAAGCAGATCGGTCGCGCAGAGTTCCGCATCAGCTGCTGTCTCATCCGCAATAACCATTGTCTCGGTTGGCCCCGCGAACAGGTCTATACCGACGCGACCAAACAATTGGCGTTTGGCCTCTGCGACAAAAGCGTTGCCGGGACCCACCAGCATGTGAACGGGATTAATGGTCTCGGTTCCCAAAGCCATTGCGCCGATCGCCTGAATGCCGCCCATAACGTAGATTTCATGCGCACCGCCGAGATGCATGGCTGCAATCACCGCCGGGTTTGGCTTGCCTTGGAAGGGAGGTGTACAAGCGATGATCCGAGGAACACCGGCAACTGAGGCGGTAGCCACGGACATGTGGGCAGAGGCCACCATTGGAAACTTTCCACCAGGCACATAACATCCAACAGATTGTACAGGGATGTTCTTATGACCCAATATGACGCCAGGCAGAGTTTCAACCTCGATGTCCAACATTGAATCCCGCTGCGCCTGCGCAAAATTACGTACCTGTTCTTGCGCGAATTTGATATCGGCAATTTCACGATCCGTCAGTTGTCCAATAAGACTATCGATTTCCTTCTGGCTGAGACGGAATGATACTGGCGAATAGTTGTCAAACTTCTCGCTCAACTCACGCACGGCTGCGTCGCCGCGGGCTTCGATGTCTTTCAGCGTTGCTTCAACCACAGCGCGGGTTTTGGCGTCATCTTCTGCCCGGTCCTCGTCGGATTTGCCGCGTTTCAAATATTCGATTGCCATGGTGCTAATCCTCAGTTGTCGGGCCGGGGCGGAGCTTTCTCTCCCCGGTCAAATGCTTCCCAGCCTTCGCCTTTGAATACATCCACGCCTAGCTGCGCGGCGACATGGGCGAAATCCACATTCACCCAGTTGTCGACTATCTTGCCGTCGACGACTTTCCAAAAGTCCATATATCGGATCTCGACCCGCTTGCCGGTGGGTGCGATGCCTAGGAACTCGCCGGAATGAGTGGCTTCCTGACGGCCAAAGGCTGCCGCCCACTCGCCCATGTACAGGCGTGCCTCGTCAATGCAGGTCTTGTCAGAGAATGCGGCCTGAAACGGGCGCTGCCAGTTGTCCTGAAATTCCTGCAGGCCCACCTTTGTGCCGCAGCCCTGATTGCCCATCCAGCGGAAGCCTTGGGCGAAGAATTCTCCGATGTCGTCAATGCGGTGGTCGTTTAAACCGTCGACCATGGTTTCAATAACGCGGCGCGTGTCTTCGGTTTTGCTCATGTCCGTTTCGCGGGTCAGAACCGCTTGTTCAGGACGGGAACCTTTCATGTCTTTGTCCTTTCAGGTTGCCAGTAGGAGGGATTGGGATGTTTGACCCCAAATCTCAGAAAATCCCTCGGCATCCTGTTCAGCGCCGGATGGCGCGACATAGCGTTATGTCTTGCATTCTTGCTCATCAACCTTTGACCGCCCCAGCCGTCAAGCCGCTCACGATCTGGCGCTGGAATATCAGTACAAGGAAGATCAGTGGCGCGGTGATCGATACCGCAGCGGCCACAGCAACAACCTGATCTGTTGTGGTCGTCTCACGGTTGAACATTCCCACAATTGCCGGAACCATGGTTTGGTTTTGTGCGTCCAGCAAAAGTGCGGTGACAAGAAAGTCATTATAAGCCAACAGGAAACTAAACAAACCGGTCGTAATAACGCCAGGCCACATCACAGGCATGATGACCCTGCGAAAGGCCTGAAAGTGGCTGCAACCGTCAACACGGGCGGCCTCGTCCAATTCAGCCGGAATGTTCTGGAAGAATGACCTCAGCATCCAAATCGTAAACGGTTGGTTGATGGCGACAAGCACGGCGATCACGGCGAACGGCTTGCCATATAGGGTTGGCGCATTGTCGCCCAGTATCGGGCTAAGCCATTCGGCAGAGTTGATAAAGACCGGAAGATAACCTGCGACAAGCACGGAATGGGGCAGTGCGCGGAACACCAGAGCGACGATAAGAATCCAGAAAGCTAGCGTGGACCCAGACCGGGCCAGACCATAACCCGCCAAAGTTCCAACAGTCAGTGAAACCGTTACAACTCCAGTGGTGACAATAAGTGAATTCTTAAAGTTGTTCGAGAACCCTCGGTCTATCCAGACAGTTTTGTAGTGTTCGGTTGTTAAGCCAAGAATGTCGCGTCCAAGTGGGCCAAACAACGGATTGAGCAAGGCAAGAAACGTTGGCAAAATAACAAAGAAAACCAGTAGAAAACCCAATAGCAAAGTCAGCACACCAATCAGCCAACCAAACCATTCTTGCCCAGGTTTAGTGTAGGATTTCACCAAAGATGGAAGGGCCCTTGTTGCGACAATGATCGTCGCCCAAATAACCGCCACACCAAAAATAATGTCCAAAAGTGACAGACCTTTGCCGACACCCAAGGTTGCCGGGCCGAAAATAACGTTCAGCGCATTACTATCGAAGGCGTCCACTGGTGACTTGAAGCTCATTACAACGATCCAGAAGATCGGGAAGGACGCAATCAGACACCAAAGCGCCAGACAAACGTTCGAAGTCAGGCGTAAGCTGAATGGCTGGCGAAGTGCGCGCGAGGACATATTAATGACCCCCTTTATGATCACGCCAAGTGCGGCGCAGCGGTAGGATAAGTAGGATAACAACACCGATCATGGTTAGCATCGAGTTGGCCGAAGCCCGGCTGATCGACCGGTTGCCTGCCTGATCCGGGGTCAGGTAGTCGAAAGTCAGCCACTGCAATGAGATGACATAGCCTTGGCTCGAGAAACCTACGATTTCTTCGAAAACGCGGTAGCTGTCCATCAAATGGATCATAGACACGAAGATAATCAAAGGCATCAGGTGGGGGATGACTATGTATTTCAAACGCTGCCAACGGGTTGCGCCGTCGATCACCGCGCTTTCCAGACTGTCCTGATTGACGGTTTGTAGACCCGCATAGAAAACGATGGCGGCGAAAGGCGCCACGTGCCAAACGCGATAAAGCATCATCAGAATTTCGATTGTCCAAGCCTGCGCAAACAGGGCGATATCGCGGTTTAGCCACCATTCAATCAGTGCGGTCAGAATGCCATCACCACGGAACAGCCAATTGATCGACAGCACACCGATCACAGGCGTGATGATGAAGGGCAAGAGCGAAATGAATATCACCGGTCCACGTATTGATTTGGCCGCGTTGTTGATCAAAATTGCTATCCCCAGCCCACAACCAACAACCAAAGGCAGTGTGATCAAAGTGAAGGTCAGAGTGAAACGCAGCGCTTTCCAAAAGTTTATCGTCGACAAAACGTGCCAATTACCGTCGCTTATCGCGCGCCATGCCCGTTCCGGTTCCAGAACATTGCGATAGCTTTGCAGCCCGACATATTGGGTTTGCGTGATCACCTCACCATGCTCATCCAATTTCGGCTGCGAAACTTGTTCCGTCACGCAAGTTTGTTTCAGAAAACCGGGTGTACAGGTTTCCTTTTCGACCGTCTCGTAGATTGGTTGAGTGACATAGAAACTTTGTTTGAACACGCTGACCAGTGGGAAAGCGATAAAGAGAAGCATCATAAAGACAGAAGGGCCGACAAAGGCGGCAAATGTCCGGAAATTCATGGCTCTGCCTTTCTCATGGTTCTCAGGAACAGGGCGAGGGAGGACCGAAGCCCTCCCCGTGGAAGGATCAGTTGCTGATCAAGCCAGCTTCCTTCGCAGCGGTAACATAATCCGCCTCGATATCGGCCAATGTAGTTTGCGCGTCCTTTGCGCCAGTGAGATAATCGGCCAGACCGTTACCCAACGCTGTGTGCATTATGCCCATTGGACCAGATGCCGGATATGGCTTGGCACCGGCTTCAGCAGATGCTGCAGCTCCTGCTGCCAGCGGACCAGCCGCGTAAGCCGGGTTAAGCCACACCGCCGCATCATTGTTGGCGCTGACCATATCACCGTCGATACCTTCCATAGCTACGCGGAAGGCAGCGTCAGCCTCTTCATCGCTCATGTTCGATGCCAGGACGATACCGTCCCACCAAATTGTGGTCGCTGGTACTGCAGAACCCATAGGGGCCGCTGACATAGTCACCTTGCCAACGACCTGGCTTTCAGCCTCATCATTCATGGCAGCCGCGCGGCTGGCCCAAAGATTTGCAATGGCAATCTTGCCCTGCTGAAACTGCTGCTGCACGTAGGTTGAGTCGGAGACTAGATATTCCGGGTCCATGTACTCGGTCATCGATTTAAGCGTCTCAAGGGCCGCAACTCCCTGTTCGTTGTTGATAGCCGGCATATTGCCATCCCCAAAGAACGAACCACCTTCGCCCAAG
>NZ_JBXWRL010000018.1:0-74213 GCF_059612885.1 Ruegeria sp. YKSD179
TGCTGGCTGGCCAGTTCTATAAAGGTCTGAACTGGCGGATGATCTTTGACGCGGTCGAGGCCACGGCAAAGATGACCGGGACGATCTTTATCATTCTCGCGGCGATTTCGGTGCTGGGGTACCTGGCGGGACAGCTGGGTTGGTCACAAGCTTTGGCGAATTGGGTGGAGTCCTTTGGGCTAACGGGCACAAAGTACCTGTTTTTCCTTGTGGTCATCTTTCTGGTCGCGGGCATGTTTATGGACACGCCTGTGGCCTTAACCCTGTTGATCCCCTTATTCGCGCCGCAGGCCTTGGAACAGGGGATCAGCCCGATCCAACTAGGCATCGTGCTGTGCTTTAATCTATGCGTCGGTTTGATCACGCCACCATTGGGCAAATGCCTTGTCGTCGTGTCTGCACTGACAAACCTCAATTATTGGCGGCTGGCATACGCTGTGCTGCCCTTCATTTTCGTTCAGGTGTTGTTGTTGCTCGCTCTGGTCTATTGGCCGGCGCTTAGCCTCACTTTGCCTCGCCTGTTCGGACTATCCGTGAACTAACCAAACCTAAGGGAGGACGACTCATGAAACTTAAGGCACTTACATTTGCGACATTGCTCGCAATGGCTACATCTGCGTCAGCAGAGGTCAAAATCGCACTTGACAGCAAGCCGGATCTGGAAACATCCGGCTCGTACAACTGGGCATTCACATTTGGCAACGCACTGAAAGAAGCAGGCATGGATGTGCGCGAAATGCCACGCGGCTCTGTCGGTAATGAGGCTGAAAAATTTGATCAGGTTTCAACCGGTCTTCTAGAAGTGTCGCTGTCTGATGTGCGCGCCGTTGCGCAGGTTGATCCATTTATGTACGGGGTCCGCCTGCCTTACATCTTCGAAAGCATCGCGCATATGGACCGCGCTTTGGCTGCCGGTGATGTCTATACGCGGATCAACGAAAACCTGGCCGAACAAGACGCGATCTTGTTGGCTTTGGCTCCGCTTGGGCCCGCATCTGGCGTAATCACCACCACTCAAGCTGTGCGCTCTCCGGCGGATATGGCTTCGCTGCGGATGCGTGCTTTGGACGATGCGCAGATCGCTATGTATCAGGCTTGGGGTTCCAGCGGCACGATCGTCCCATGGGGTGAAGTTCCTGCGGGCCTGCAAACAGGTGTGATCGATGGATATCTAAACTCGCCTTTCGTGCCAGTGATGTTTGGGCAAACAGACTTCGTTAAAAACTTTGCCGATGCAGATGTGATCTGGCCATTGCGCGCCGTGATCGCGTCCAAAGACTGGTATGATGGGTTGTCTGATGAAGATCGTGCAAGCGTTGACGGTGCTGTTGCAACTGCAGACGCAGCAGCACGTGAATGGTTGGACGCCGCGTCGGTAAATGGCTTGCTAGCACTGGAAGAAAAAGGCGTGACAGTTCAGCGTCTAACACCAGAAGAGCGCGCGGTATTCCGCGAAGCGTCTTTGCCAGTTTATGAATCAGACCTGATGTCCGCAGAAGACACTGCTTTGTGGAAAAAATTATCTGACGAAAACCGCTAAAATGATGGGCGGGCCGCGCTGTGTGGCTCGCCCCTTTTGACACCGGGAAAACAAGATGCGCGACCTAATCATCAGCACCAGTGATCGTTTGCATTTGCTAATGCGTCGCGTCGCCGTTTTTGCGGTCTGCCTGATGTTTATGACCGTCGTTGTGCAGATCATAGCGCGCTATGTCTTTTCCTCTCCACCCATCTGGACAGAGGATGTCGCGCGCTACTCTATGGTGTGGTCTGGGCTGCTGGGCGCGACGCTGTCTTTCAAAACCCAGTCGGATGCAGTTTTGATGCAAAGCGTGTTTCCCAAGCCACCGCATATTCTGGCGGTCTTCGCCACCGCCATCCAAAGCGCTGCGGTCCTGACCTTTATTCTACCAGTCATCTACTTTTGCTTCATCGGCTTAAAAGGCGGTTTTGCGAAAGGTTATCTTGCGCGGCAATCGGGTCTAACAGCAGATACACTTGGCATACCAATGGTGTGGATTTCCGTGGCGGTGCCAGTGTCTATGATCATCATTCTGATCCATCTCGTTGCCAGATGGGCCGGAGATGACGTGACTGAAAATTCTGCGGCTAAGCTTGACTAGAATAACTGTGTTGAGGCATTTGTGACGATTGGCAATGTTCAGAGTCCAATGATGGCTTTTGTAGAGGCTGGCACGCGCTTAAAGCTGTTCTCATTCAATAGTTAGAAAAAGCCTCAACCTGTCAAACAGGCTTATATTTCTAAAGACATTGATTGGCTGCTAAGCGCTTTTTGCGCAGCTAAAAACTCGGACTAACAAGCGGATGGTGCAGGCGAAAATCCTATTGAAGCGGCCATTGATCCGAAAGAGCCAAAGGTCTGAAAAGTCCGCAGAGCAGTCATTCACTGAATTCTGCCGAACGTCTGCTCCGAGCCCGTTCCAGTCATTGGTCCTAACTGCGCCATCATCTAAAAAGAGCGAAAGGTCCTCACTTGGCACACGTACGCTTTGAACTGAAATTTTGTAGAACGTGGACATCCAGGTATGAACGGTCCGTGCGAAAATCAGACCGCCTTCAACCATGCGCTCAAACTCCCAATCCTTGACCATCCGCATCTTCGACCAGGGCAGGGTGCCTTGTCCGGTTGGCCCCGATGACGACAACGGGGCAGCGTGCCGCAGAAACCAGTCGCCTGAGGTCTTCTTCGCTCGTGAGTGGCCCCACGTTGAGATCGACAACAATCGCCGCGGTACGGCTTCGATCCACTCGACTAAAAATTTCTTCTGCGTCCACATCCCCCGCCTCGATCTCAAGGACCGAAGTCTCAGACGCTTTGGCGAGTGCCTGCGCTAAATTCAAAGCGGTCGCCGAGTGTATTTTCGCCGCTCCCAGAAGTAAAACTTTGCCGTTAAACCCAAGCATCGGACGTTGACAAAGCAGCAAGACGTCATCCCCCGCTGTGGCGGCACAGGCGCAGGCCACAAGATCGCCTTCGGCGACCTCGCAGCTCCAACGAGTGGACCGCTCGGCAGCAAGCTGGGACATTAGGGTCCTTAGTGCGCGCGCTTCGCTTTTTGAGACTTGTTGCAGTTTCTCATCGGAAGGAATGTCCTGAAGCGCACCGCCTTTGGAGACGATCCTGTGTCCCGTACCGGTTGCAAAGTTTGAAATCCTCATTTTGACGAGAAGTCCCGCCGGCACAACTTGTAGTCGTTCCAGTATCAATCGGGCGAACGACATTGTCGCCTCCACATCGGCAAGGCTGATGCCTGCGACCAGAAGATGGCTCTCGGGCAAAGCGTTTTCATTAATCACCGATCCCCAGCCTCGCTCGAGTCATTGCGCGACGCGAAAGCCTTTCGATCCTTCGCGAAGCCGCGAAGCCGTTCTTCGACTTCGGCATTCACGCTTCCGTTTGGGAAATTGCCGCCATCTTCTCTTTCCCCTGCCAGGCAGCCGGTCAGGATTTCGACGCCTTCGTCCACGGTCGTGATCGGGATGATCCGGAAGGTGCCATTGTTAACTGCATCGACGACACGGTCACGCAACATAAGATGCTCGATATTCGACGCGGGGATAATGACCCCTTGGTTCCCCGTCAGGCCACGCTCGGCGCAGACATCGAAGAAGCCTTCGATTTTCTCGTTTACGCCGCCAATTGCCTGCACCTCGCCTAGCTGATTGACTGATCCGGTAATCGCGTGGTCTTGCCTGAGCGCCCTACCTGAAAGCGCCGAAAGCAAGGCAATGAGTTCCGCGCAGGACGCACTGTCGCCATCGACCCCGCCATAGCTCTGCTCAAAAACAAGGCTGGCCTGCAAAGAAAAGGGCACGTCGAGCGCGAAGGTTGACGTGAGATACCCAGCCAGAATCATCACACCTTTGGAATGAAGAGCGCCGCCGAGTTCGACCTCTCTCTCAATGTCGATCAGCTTTCCCGCTCCCAGCCGGACCCGCGCTGTGATCCGCGACGGCCTGCCAAACCTATGCGTGCCCGTCTCGATTACGGACAACCCATTTATTTGACCAATCCTTTTGCCATCGGAGTCGATCAGTATTGTTCGCCGTGAAATCGCTTCCTGAAACCGTTCCTGCACGCGCGAGGCACGCCGCTCGCGCTCCTGCACGGCGCGTTCAATGTCTACGTCATTAATTGTCGAATTTCCATCCGCGCGAGCGTAGTGTTCCGCTTCGCGCAGGAGGTCCGTCAGCAAGCCTAATCGCAGCGTCAGCTTCCTCGCATCGTCGGCGATCCGCGTGGCTTCGTCCATAAGCCTGGCGGTGCCAACATCTGATATCGGAAGCAGGTGGTTCTGCCGGACGAAGGCGCGAATGATTGATGCTATGCCGGCCAAGGTTTCGTCGCTACGTTCCACGGCGCCTTCGAAATCCGCCTGCACCTTGAAAAGTTCGGAAAATTCCGAGTCCAGTGCGACAAGCAGGGCGTGCAACATACGGTCGCCAACAAGAACCACCCTCACGTCGAGAGGAATAGGTTCTGGCTCCAGCGACGTCGTTGAGAAAAGACTCATCCGATCCGCAAGAGAGGTAATTGAGATGGATCGTTTCTTCAGGCAACGCTTCAGCGCGTCCCAAGCATAGGGTTCGCCGAGAAGTCGTCGCGCGTCGACAAGGAGGTACCCCCCATTCGCGAGGTGCAGCGCCCCGGGACGTATGAGCGAAAAATCCGTAACCAGTGAGCCCATCTGGGATAAGTGCTCAATCCGCCCGGCCAGCCGCTCCAGCGTAGGAAGGTCCTCTACAACTACGGGCGCGGCAGAGTCCTTCTCTGGGTCGTGGGAGACGATAACGTTGACCTCGTAACGGCGGAAGATCGGGTCCAGATGCGACTTTCCAACTGCTTCAGGAAAGGGGCCGGCTTGCCTCCGTGACGCAGCCTGCAAAAAGATTTCGGGGTTCTCGATCATGTCTTTTCGAACCCGGGCAAGATATTTCGTAGCGCCTTCAATCTGATTTAGGGCCACCTCCGCCTCGCTGATCCTGCCAGAAACCGCGCGCTCCGCCATCTCGGCATTCAGGGCAACGACACGCGCGCGGTGTTCACGTTCCAGTTTTGAGGCATCTCTCAGGATCTCGGAAAGTTCATCCTGGTAGCTTTCCACCTTTTCTTCAATGTAAACTTTCTCGTCTTTGGCCAGCTTCTTGAAATCCTCGGTTTTCAGGACTTGCCCGTCGCGAGTGGCGGCGACCATGAAACCCATTGGTGTCCTGATCAATGTGATATTCTCCGCGCGGGCGCGCTCGGTGAGATCGGCCATCGACTGTTCGTGACGATCGCTATACTCCTCTTCAATCGACCGCCTCTGAGTTTGGTACTCGTCGGATTCGAAAAGGGCTGGCACGTCTGCGGCCAGATCGTCGATTATGCTCTCCATCTCGATTTTCAGACGACTCGCCATGCCAAACGGTAGTTTGAGCGCGTTCGGTTTGTGCGGAGTGTCGAAATTGTTGACATATGCCCAATCACAAGGGGGGGTACGGGTTTCAGCATGAGCGCGCAGGGCTTGTTCGACCGCTGTATGACGCCCGGTACCTTTCGGCCCCAGCACGAAGAGGTTGAAGTCCTCGTGGCGAATCTCGACTGCCAGCCGCAAGGCGCGAAGTGCGCGTTCCTGCCCGACAAGTCGTTCTTCGCCAGCACTCTCGGTTCTGCCAACTTGAAGAATTGCAGGATCACATTTTTGGCGGAGCATCTCTGCCGGTAATGCGCTTGGCGCTCGGGTTACCATCTCAGTCCCCCTAAGAATTTTCAGTCAGAATCTATCTTATCATTTGTAAACAGGCGGACGTTGATTTCCATCAAGGGCTTTGTTTCCATTGATTACGAGCGGTTTGCTTGTCAGAACATTCCAGTCCTGTTCGCGAGCCAACAGTGCGATATGAAAAGCGACGCGTGCAACATAGTCGGCATTATCGCGACATGCCGCCGAAAACTGCCTCATGGAACCGCAAATGCGCGGATCCGGTAAAAACGGTAAGGTCTCAACTTGTTTCCACCTGTCGCCTGGCCAGAGTTTCGGCAGCACTCAATTCTAGTGGCGGAGACTGAAAGATCAACTTGGGCACGCCATAACTCGATAGCGTCACGGCCGGTTCCTTTGCAAGCGCGGCCTGCCACTCGGACGCATCCACAATTGAAATTTCAATCTTCTGCGCTTCCGAATTTAGTGGATAGTTGCGCCGCGCCTCGCGCAGGATTTTATTCCGAAAGCGCAACTGCACCGAAGCTACATCCTATTCATGCGTGCCGTATACTTCAGTATCGTGTATTCTTTCCAGGAGTGTCTCGATATCCTCGCTTTCATGCAGCCGGATTTCTCGGCCCGTGGAAAGAAGGATCACCCGGACTCCCGAATTATTACCGCTGATGGCGACAATGTGCCGGACGTTGACGACGTGTCTCGTGAGATCCTCGTCAATGATTTCAATCATTCGTATCATGTTTTTGCCATTGATCTACCGGCTGTTTACCGTGTCCCAGAGTGCGATCACGACATTTGCAAACCTGACCTCAACGCGACCTCCCGGCAAGTACTTCCATAGAACTATCGGAGAAAACCTGGTTTTAAAGGGCTTCGCTCAACGCGGCAGAGAGCTCGCATTGCGCAATGCTGGGTGACAAAAAATGGACTTGAGACCGGTGTAAGTAGAACTGATTCGACAAAATGCACGAAGACGAAGCTTCCGCCTGCAAACATTCTTGGAGTGACAGCGAAGTCCGCACAATGGTCATTCGTCGCGATTGAGTGAATGACCGCGTCGAGCTCAAATGTATGAACCGGCTGCTGTTCACAAGTGAGATTTTGCGTGTTCTCGGAAGTCGCTGATACGTATCCGATCTTTTGATCGGTGCGCAGGCCGTGGCCATTTTGGGGTTACGCGTGCACCTTGGTCTCATTAGCGGACAGGCCGGGATGAGCTTGTCGAGTGTTAGGTCAGAAACGGCCTTCCGCAGACGCTCATTCTCCTTCTGCAAACGCTTGAGTTCCTTTAGTTGATCGGTTCCCATCCCACCATATTGCTTGCGCCACCGGTAATAGGTTTGTTCCGTTATGCGAACCTCGCGGATCGCATCTGCACGCATCATTCCCTGGCCGACAAGCACATCAACTTGCCGCAGCTTCTGAACTATTTCCTCTGGCTTGTGTCGAAGTCAGTTTCCTCGTGTTCCTCAAAGTCGAAAACTCGATGATTGAAAGGGTTTTCAAGCGTTTCCAGCCCGTTAGCAGTGTGTCCGCAATCACCGCATTGCCAATCGGACAACTCATCGAACGTACTTGGTCCGCCATCGCAGACATTGGAGAAAGACTGGCCCGAGATGTCGACGTTCTCTGAACCACAAATTGGGCAACGCCATTCAATACTGAATGAGACGCGCACTGGGTTTTCGTTTCCAATGGGTCCAAAGGAACCGCTATATTTCTTAATCATGCCTGAAAGCTACCAGCTACGAATGACCAAGAGAAGTCACTTGCTCTCAAGGCGTTTCGGTTGACACGAAATCACAAGTCTTTTGCTCATCTTCGAAAGCCGGTCTTTTGGTTGAGAGGTATCGGATACCCGGCGCACTTTGAATTGCGACGGTTAACAAAAGTTAATCTGAAGCCAACTCAAACAGAAAGTTCAGCGCCCATTTTCGAATAAGCCAATTTACTAATCGCTTAGCTCGAGGATAAACCATGGCGCACGGATTGAGTGTAGACATAGCCCTTTGTGCTAAGAAAATTTCTTCAGAAGGGATTGAAGCTGACTTTCAACATCATGCCAAAGACGTTTGTAGAGCAATGGGGTTCCCCAAGAGCAGGGGTTAGGTTTCCGCTTATCTAATCGAATACAGCCCCCTATCAATGTTTGGTCGGAAAGATGGGATGAAGATGAAATGCGGCAAACGGCCGATCCGTCCGCAAAGTGGAAGTTCAAGCAAGGTGCAGCGAATGTCCGCTGCGATCTCAAAGCAGGCGCTGATCCAACATTTTTGTGCGGCGTTGCAGCTAACGACGGCTTTAAGGCCAAAGGCGACGTTCTAGTGGATTGATGCCGTCCGCAGTGAGTACGAAACGCAAAAACGCCGTGCAGAATGCGGCGCAGACCAAATTTCGATCAGGAGCCGAGCCATCCGCGGTAGCTTTTCCGCCAGAACTTTACACTTAAATTTTGTCAATCCGGCACGCCGGCGGCTCGGAGACCCTCGGAATATTCTGAGCGAAGTGAGGGGTCGCGGATCAACTCGTTTGAACGCAAGATTGCATCTACCGTATCCGGTGCACCGAGGGCCAAAGCCTCCTCCAGTTCCCATTCCGCGTCCTCGGTTTGTCCGGCCCGAGCAAGTGTAGCTGCCAGCCAAATTCTGGAAAAATGCGCAGTCGGATTCATTTCGGCGGACATTGTAAAATCGACAATTGCTGCATCGTAATTTCCTTCAAAATACGAAATGATTCCGCGGTTGCGGATATACCAGGAAGGTGGCTTCTGGTTCAAACCGAAGGCTTTTTCGATCGAATTGCGCGAAGCGTCGTATTCACCGTTTCCAATTTTCAAAAGTGCTAAGAAAGCATAAGCGTCAGGGTAATCCGGCTCGAGTGTGATCGCGTGCTCAAGATGATTAATTGCGCGTGCCGCACTTTCGTTGCTGCCATCTACGCGGGACAAAATTCGGGCAAGCGACCAGTGCGCAAAGGGGTTTTCCGGATCAAGCCGCGTGGCGCGCTCCGCCATTTCGAGAGCAAGTGCTCGATCTCCTTCGGCAGAGGCACTCCATCCATACCGTGACATGAAATCATACATGTTGGCGAGACGCGCGTACGCATCACCATAGGATGGATCAATATCGATCGCGCGTTTGTACAACTCGATCGCCTCAACAACCCCTGAGTGCGTCAGACTTGCCTCGAAATAACGCCCCTGCAAGAGCATTTCATACGCGCGAACATCAGCGGGACGGGCTGCGTATGCTTCATTTAGGCCGAATTCGGCCAACAGCTCGCCGAGAATTCGCTCCCTCAGGTCATCTTGCAGGTCAAATAGTTCGCCAATTTCTCGATCGAAACGCTCTGCCCAAACGGTAGCACCGGTGCTGGTGTCGACAAGCTGTACACTTATTCTAATGCGTTCGCGGTCCCGTTGGACGCTTCCATCGATAATGTGAGATGCACCAAGCTCTTCACGTATCTTTTCCGCGGCGTCATCGAATTGTCGATAACTGAAAGTGGCGCTGCGAGACAGTACTGTCAGTTCGTTATTGTGAGAAAGATCAGTCAGCAAGTCCTCAGCCAGACCGACGGACAAATATTCTTGTCCAGTGTTTTCGCTCAGATTGGCGAATGGGAGTACCGCTAAAGTCACTGGGCCGTCCAGCGTCGTATCCAAAGGTCGCAAGTACAAGATTGTTCCTGCAACCAAGAGAACCACCGCGGCAGTCGCCACAAAAAAAGCGTTTCTCAGGCGTTTTTGATTTTGCCTCGCAGACAACCCGGATTTTACCTCCGCTTCGAAATTGTGCCCCGGGGAAGCCATGAGTTTGTAGCCATGTCTTGGGACGGTCACCAACAGTTTGCTATTCGATGGGCCGAGCGCCCGACGAATTTCCGAAATGCATTGCACGAGGCTATCGTCTGTTACGTGGGTGTCTGTCCAGACTGAGTTCAGTAGATCGTTTTTTGTAACGAGCTGACCTGGATTGGCGGCTAATCTTTTCAGGACACGTGCCGTTTGGGGGCGGAGTGTCACGTTCAAACCGCCGTCGGACATTAGGACCCCGGTTTCTACGTCGAATCTAATAGATCCTAACAGAAGGATATTTTCAGTTTTCGCCAAATTTCGTGCCGGCTTTCGTGACTTTCGTGACCTGGGACAGGTTTCCTATCGGCATTCGCTCTGGGCGACCTAGCAAACGGTACCGGGCCACACAAAATTTTAAGGAGAATACTATGTCCAAGGCAATTACTTTTTGCGCCATCCTCGCAACAGTAGCTTTTCAAGAAGGTGCACAGGCTGACGAGTTCTACGATCTTTCCTTACTTCCTCCTGATGTAGCGGAACGCGTCGTCGAACTGGAAATTTACGGGGATCGGTTTGAGCCCGCCATTCGCGCAGTCCTTGCCGAGGCGACAAAACCCTTTTGGGCTCCTGCTGACTGTGGTGTTCTCAAGCAAGATGACGCCAGTGCAGAGCCACAAGGTTGACTCAGGGTGTTTTGATCTGCTGACTACCAGCACCGCATAGCAGCGAACGGCTGCTTTGTCCGCAAGGCAGACGTTCACGGAATTTTGCCGAATGACCGCGACGAGCCCAAATGGGACGTTCGTTCGAATTGTTTTATCTGGGCTAATTTCGAGACAACAGAGGCAAAATGCTTATGGAAAAGACTGCTCCTGCTGCTGATCCAACGATAACTCCTACCGCACCAACAACCAAAAACGCCGGTAATGTGAGCATCCAAAGTGCTGTCATCATGCCGACGACTTCACCCAAACCTCGCTCCGAAAGGAAGGCGCTCAAAATCAGATAGCCTAGCGCCGCACTTAGCCCTAGGACGGCACCAACGGAAACGGACATTAGTGCAGTCAAGGAGGGTGGCTCACCAGGCGTCGAGCTCTTGAGCACCTTAGAAACAATAAGCGCCAGAAGCGCATAGGGAATTTCCGTCAGAAGCATGATTGGGATTAGCAAAAAAAAGCCGTTAACTAGCCCGTCGGTCTGCACGCCGCGAGACTGCAATACTGCAATAGCAACCAAACCGAGTAGCGGTGGTAAAGCAATTCCGCCTAACAAGATGAAGTTCACCAATAACCAACTTCGGTAGCTGGGATAACCTTTGAACTCAGGTGGGTGTCTGGCAATATTTTTCATTCTCTGGCGCGTATCTGTCTAAGGCCGGTGCAATTCGGCGTTTTCAATTAACGCTAATGATACGAAAATGAGGCGGTATTCGCTTTGATTTGCAGCAATTTCCTTTAAAGATCTGAACGGAAGCTTTGTCCGCATAGCAGTCGTTCATTCCAGGCGATACGAAAGTCCGCTTTCTTTCTTCTGCCAGAATGTCCAGTCGGTGAACTTAAGTTCATTTATTCTGTCCAACAGCTCTTCTAAAATTTTCATCAGGGCTCCACAAAGAAACATACTTATATTCTAAGACTACGATAGGCGTAGCCGACTGTACGCGACGGTCACGGAGCAGAACTTAATAGTTGCAAACGTCACAAATCGCTGCGTCTGGCGTCACTGTCCCCTCAGACCTAAGGAATGGATTATTGCAATGTAAACATACCGCGTACCTATTTGAGCCCCAGCATCGCCCTGTTCCGCTAAAGGCTGCCATTCTTTGAGGGCGGTTTCGTAGTCATTTGCTTCGTATGCCTCCCTACCTTTTTCATAACTCTGTGCAAAGGCAGGGCCGCAAATGGCAAAAATCGCTGCTAAAGCTATTGCACGAAATTCTCGTTTCAATTTAGAGCCTCCGATTTTCGGAACTGGGTAAAGATCGCTGTTATTGTCTAAGCAATGCGTCACTGCTGAATTAAAGGTTTGAGACAGTCAGCAGATCGTTGGTAGGCCAACTTGTATAAAAGCCATTTTTGAAGTGGAGTTGCGTTTTGCTGGCCGAAAACAACAAGCCCGCGTTGCCAGTTTTAAAGGGGACGAGGCAACGCGGGCTTTCTGAGGTAGCAATCAAACAAATAGGCCGGGTCGACCGGAAAAAAAGTCCACACTGCCGAGGGGCTGAACAGGTGGCTGTTCAGCCCCTCTTGTGGGGGTCTTCGGAAGCAGAACTTCCCGGCTTCACTTGTGAAAACAAGAATGTCCACGTTCCGTAAACAATCAACTTATATTGTTTCTTAAATTGAAACAAAAAGATTTTGGAACCGCTCTTTCGCCACACCTAATGTGTGCAGTTCCCGTGACCGCATTTAGTCAAGCCATAGCCCTCACCATCCCTGATAGGCCAATTCCTTCAAACATTCCGCAAACGAACTGTTTCCCTGAGGTTAACAGTGAAGACATACAGTGGGTCATTGTCCGCCAAAACGATCCACGAAACGCAGTAAATTCGATCAAACCCCAATTTCGTTTTCCGCCATTTTGAACAAGCGCTAATTTGTTCCGGTAAGTTGTAATGAGTTTTGTGTTTTATCTGAGTGTTCGGGAATTTGAGCTACACACCTGGCGCTCCGCAAAAAACCCCACGCCTCCTGTCCCTCCGAAGCGGCGGCGTGGGGTTTTTATTTTCAGCGTTGACCTCTGTGAGAACAAGAGTAGAACATTTGCTATGCGCAAATGGCCTCGAACAATCCCATACGACCTGAAATGCAAGCTGGAACAGCAGCAGGAATACCGTTCCAAACCTAGCTTGCAGGACCAATGGGCGACGGTGTTGGAGTGGTTAGAGAAGCACGGAGCGGAAGCGCCATTACATCCGTTGCCAATGGAACCGGAATTGGATGGACCACCGGGGCACCAATGACACCTTGGATTATGAACCTTCGGCTGCCTTCTCCATCTCGTCGGTTAGCTTTTGGATATAATCCAACACAATTAGGTTAGCGTTTTCATACCCTTGAAAAGCGCCTCCTGCTTTGCCGACTATTTCCGAAGCAAAACCGTACCCATGCAAAAGTGAAGCTGGGGCCGCCAAATCAATAGAAACCGATCCCCAACAAATACCGTTGGTTCGTTGGGCATCTGCTTTTATTTGCATAAAAAGGTCAGGTTCTTGGTTATCTTTGACGACCGTATAACCTAGCTCCGATAGCTTATCCTCGGCGTAGGTCCGTGCTTCACCAATATTAGTCCAACAGCCATCTTCGGCCCCATCGGTAATAGCAACCGATACGGTCTCTAAATTGTTTGGGGTTACGACATCTTCCAGCACCCATGAGCCAGCCTTCGCGCTCGCCGGAATTGCCATAGCTGCCGCTAATGCGAATGGTATTATTCTAAGCATGGATTTGTCCTCCAAATGTGTTGCCTGATATTTGGGGCCGCACGCTCAGAACTGCTTGCGAATAAACGCCAATATCGGAATGGGATTGTGTTTTGTTGGCAGGAAATAAAAACCCGTTGCCGAAGGACAGTTGTCGGGGTCGTACCTAATCTGCGCTCAGGGTCCATCCCATGGCATCGGCCATCGCGGACGGAATGATCGTGTTCAGGATTCTTTTCAGGATGAGATGATCAAGCGTGTGGCCGTCGTCCTTGTCTTCTGTTCGATCTAATCCTGCGCCCTGAAGGAGCCGAAAAATGCCCCCATCACTTTGATGGTAGCATGCAGCAACCTTTGTCCAATGGAACATCTCGGTGCTGTGTTGATTGGGTGTGTTCAGTGCCGTCGTCAAGCCGAGCGCGGCGCCCGTACATTGATCGACCAAAAGGCCGAGCTCCCATAGATGGTATTCCCGCGTTTGGAACACGCGATCTAACCGCACATTGTCGGTCGTTTTCAACTCACCCGTCACCCATTCAAGCTCACTTGGCGACAGCCTCGGCAGGCGAGAGTCGAAGTCACTCCAATAGTCGCTAATGGCCTGTGCCATCTCTACGCGCTGATCACGCTCTGCATAGATTTGACAAATTGGACCGCTTTAAACGCGCGCGCCGCGGATTCTTTGTCGGCGTACGAGGCGGCTGGAGTTCCAAAGATGCCGAAACACAGAATCGCCAACAACGGGGTCGAAAAGGGTTTCATATCGATCAGAATCCTATCCAATTTAAGACTTGGCTCAGAATAAGTATCACGGCGACCAAGATCGCACCTTGATAGAACGTGTCCATGCGACCAAGATCGCACCTTGATAGAACGTGTCCATGCGCCCGCGGATGCCCCGAACGTCCCGTGCAAGGAGATTCACGACTTTCTCGAGGTCACGCTCAACAGGTTCCATCCCTGGCTCAAGATAGTCGTCGTCGGGTTCGTCGCGGCGGTCTCCCATTTTCGCTTCGAGCTTTGGAGACCACTCTAGTGTTATATCCTCCAAGCGCGCCTTTGTGTAACCGCGCGCGGCCTTTGGCGCTGCAAATGCGTCTTCGCCTTCGTCCTCACAAAGTATGGCATAGTTGTAGCGGTCACCGACTGATCCTTCCCACCAGAGCTGGTACATGTCAGCTAGGATGGTGAGCCGAACAGATCGGAGGTTGCCTCCTTTGATCGCTTGAGCCAAATCGTCAAATTTGTCTTCTTCCAGGAATACCATCGCGTAGAGTTCCAGACTGTCGTAGTACTCGCCAGCGCCGTGATAGTTAATTTGCCCGCGCTCATCCTTTAGCAAGCCGCCTTCTGGCCTTTCTTCCTCATGCCAAAAGCTTGCCCAATTATCAAAGGTGCTTGTCTCAATGAGTTTCTCAGGTTCAATTCGGTTGATGGTTACGTTCAAATGCGTGAACTCTTCATTTTCGTTCTCATCCAGCGTAACTGCGTGAACCCTGCAATTGTCTAGCTTTCCCCGTGCGTTGATGGATTCCCGTGTAGCGTACCCTGTCGTGCTTGCTGGGTAATTCCCGTCCTTAAACCTCCAATCGGTTCGATTGAAGACGGACATGCGCTCAAGCTGAACCGACAGTAAGTTAGGTACTTTCTCGGACGAACCGTCATGCCGTTTGTCGTCGACCTCGTATGAGTAAACGAACGTCGTGCTGTCCTTCTTTTTCCAGTTTGATGTATTCTTGAAATCGCTCATGAGCGAACGCTAACGCGTTGAAGATCGGAAAGAAAGATACTTGGACCGGGTTGCGGCGCTCCCTCTTGCCCGTTTGTTTTTCATTCAACGTAAATGGTCCGCACTCAAAATAGGGCCATATGGGATTGCGGACCATTTTCAATTTCAGTTCTTGCAATCAATTGTTTAGATGGCGGCCCCGGCAGGATTCGAACCTGCAACCTGCCCCTTAGGAGGGGGCTGCTCTATCCAGTTGAGCCACGGGGCCTCGCAAGGTTCTCTGTAGCTTGGATTTCTGGGGATGTCATGACCTTTGCGTAGCAGTTGTAAAATACGTCTTGTTCACGCTACCATCCGGCAAAACAACAACGCAGGTGCCCTCTCGTGACAACAGAAAACAAACGCCCGCTTACTCTTCGAGATGTATCTGAAGCATCCGGAGTGTCCGAGATGACAGTAAGTCGGGTCCTGCGCAACCGGGGCGATGTTTCCGACGCCACGCGAACCCGGGTTTTGGCCGCCGCGAAAGAGCTGGGTTACGTGCCAAACAAGATCGCTGGCGCGCTTGCGTCCAGTAGGGTCAATCTTGTTGCAGTCATTATTCCATCACTGTCAAATATGGTTTTTCCTGAGGTTCTGACGGGCATTAATCAAGTATTGGAAGATACCGAACTTCAACCGGTCGTTGGCGTAACGGATTACTTGCCCGAAAAGGAAGAGAAGGTCCTGTACGAAATGTTGTCATGGCGGCCGTCGGGCGTAATTATCGCTGGACTGGAACACACAGATGCAGCGCGCGCCATGCTGGATTCGGCAGGTATCCCAGTTGTTGAGATCATGGATACGGATGGAAAACCGGTCGATGCGATGGTCGGAATCTCTCATCGCCGCGCGGGGCGCGAGATGGCACAAGCGATCCTTAAGGCGGGGTACCAGCATATCGGCTTCATGGGCACTAAGATGCCTTTGGATCATCGGGCCCGTAAACGGTTCGAGGGATTTACCGAATTGCTGGGCAAACATGGGATCGAGATTGAAGATCGCGAATTTTACTCGGGCGGGTCGGCGCTGGCTAAAGGGCGCGAGATGACGCAAGCGATGCTCGAACGGTCACCTGACTTGGACTTTCTGTATTACTCCAATGATATGATCGGCGCGGGCGGGTTGCTGTATTTACTTGAAAAGGGAATTGAAATACCTGGTCAAATTGGCTTGGCCGGGTTCAACAATGTTGAGTTACTGCAGGGTTTGCCGCGCAAACTGGCGACCATGGATGCCTGTCGTCTGGAAATTGGCCGCAAAGCGGCCGAAATAATCTCGACCCAACTGAAAGACCCGGAAGTAGAGATAGAATCCCGCATAACCCTGACCCCCAAGATCAGCTTTGGTGATACGCTCAAGCGGCGCTGACGGAAACTAAATGCAAAAACTAGATAATAAGGCGGCCCGTGCCCTGTTCATGGATCGCCATGCTCTGCTAGAGCAACCATCCGGTTCGGCCAAAGGTGCCGACTTGTTGAACTTGATTCAGCGGTTGGGCTTCGTGCAACTCGACAGCATCGACACTGTCGCCCGCGCACATGACATGATCCTGTTTTCACGCAGGCCATCCTATCGGACCAACAACTTGAAACGCCTATATGAGGCGGATAGAGCGTTGTTCGAACATTGGGCGCATGACGCTGCAGTGATTCCAATGGAATACTATCCTCATTGGCACCTACGTTTTCAGCGCGATGCAAAAACGATGAAGGCGAGATGGAGTAATTCCCGGCGCGTGACAATGGAAGAACAATTCGGCGCAGTCTTGCGCCATGTTCGTGATCATGGGCCGGTTAGCTCTTCTGATTTGGGGAAAGGCGAAAAAAAGGGAACGCCAGGCGGCTGGTGGGATTGGCATCCTTCCAAAACCGCGCTGGATTACCTATGGCGTTCTGGTGCCCTGACGGTCATTGGGCGCGAGGGATTCCAAAAACGATATGATCTAACTGAACGTGTGATCGAGGAGCATTTATGCCCCGGTTACCAGGAATTCAGTTCGGCGGATACCATCGATTGGCTGTGCAACGCCGCGCTTGACCGACTAGGATTCGCCTCATCGGGCGAACTGGCGGCCTTTTGGGACACCGTTAGCCCGGCCGAGGCAAAAACTTGGACAGATCAGGCTCTATTACGGGGAGAATTAGAGGAGGTCAATGTTTCATGCGCGGACGGACGCATCCGCAAAGGGGTGGCGCGCCCCGGAACTAATGATGTGGCCTTGTCATTACCACCGGCCCCAAGGCGGATCCGAATACTCAGCCCATTTGACCCGATGCTGCGCGACCGCAATCGCGCTGAACGCCTTTTCGGATTTCATTACCGGATCGAGGTTTTCGTGCCCGGGCCCAAACGCATCTATGGCTACTACGTCTTTCCAATGCTTGAAGGCGACCGCCTTATCGGAAGAATGGACATGAAGGCGCATCGAGACGAAAGCGTTCTAAAGGTGAAAGCGGTTTGGCCCGAAAGATCGGTGCGATGGTCACAAGCGAGAACAAAACGACTGGAATCAGAGCTGGACAGAGTGTGCCGGCTCGCCAAACTTGATCGGTTTGATTTTGCAGAAAACTGGTTGAAAGACCCAAAATAGACTCACAATGTCAATCCAGAAACTTCATTTCCTTGATTACCGCCTGAACCTCTTGCAACGAGGAATCGACTGAACGACCCGATGTGTCCAGCTGAGCAGAGGCCTGAGCATACAACGCCTCGCGGTTGGCAAGGATCGATTTCAACTGATCCATCGCGGCCGGGTTTCCGGCCATAGGTCGTTCATCCCCTTGCGCACGGACACGATCCATGTGTTCTTGAGGCGACGCACGCAACCAAATTGTGTGAAAACGGTCTAGCAACTTTGAATATGTGGCTGGTTCCGCCACAATTCCCCCAGCGACGGCAAGCACCATTCGTTCGTTAGACTCGATAGTTCGGTCAAGAGCCTGCGTTTCCAGCTTGCGGTAACCTTCGTGCCCGAAGAACGCCATGATGTCCTGTAGTGGCATCCCAGCCATGTCCTCGATCACACGCGTCAGCTCTACAAAAGGTAATCGCAATGTGTCTGCCGCCAACGCGCCCAGAGTCGACTTTCCGGCACCTCGCAAACCGATGAAGCAAATCCGGTGCGCACGATGGGAATCCAAGGGTTCGGAACTCAGTTTTCGCAACACGGTGTCCTTGACACTGCGATCTGCCCTCTGAAACAACTCAACCACACGCAGGGTTTCCGAATCCCAAGGCTCATTTTCGGCAATAAGCCATTCAATCCTGTAATCCAAAGCCTGCGCAACGCGCTGTAATAACCCGATGGAAATATTGCCCTCTCCCGCCTCAAGCTGGGCCAAATACCGCGTTGAAATTCCTGACTTTTCAGACAGCTCTCGACGTGACATTCGCTTGATCTGCCGGGCCTTACGAACGCGAGCACCCAAGTGAGAAACCAGGTCCAGAAATGTCGAAACAGATCTGCCGGCTGCGTCTTTTGAGTTTTCCGGTAATGTCGGTCGGTTCTGTCCTGCCATCGAATCCAACCCAATCGTGTATTACGGTGCAAAAATTATGCCGAAATCATCTATTTCTCAATTCCGTGAGAAGACTGCGTGGCTGATCCATTGTGATCAAGTTTCTAGATCATCCAATTCTCCCAAAATATCCAGAAGCAAGTCATGTCGATCCGGACCCAGAAGATTGCGAATTTGTTCAGCCTGACCCAAGCTTCTGGCGATGTTTGCCTGAATAATCTGTTCACCGCCTTCGCTGATTTCCACGATCTGGCGACGCCGGTCGTTTGGAGAAATATGGCGAAAAATCAGGTTCTTATCTTCCAGTTTCTTGAGGATCCGCGTCAAACTCGGCAAAAGCAAGCAGGCGCTGGCCGCTATCTGTGTTGGTTCCTGCGGCCCCTGCTCTTTCAGAACCCGCAATACACGCCATTGCTGTTCGGTCACACCAGCATCAGCCAAAATGGCGCGGATCGGTCCCATAACCTTTTCCCGAGCTCTCAGTAAAGCGATTGGAAGAGACCGGGACATCAGTGGCAGTTCATCAGACATGGTCAATTCTTGCTTAAATCTCACCTAAGTGCAACTCATCGTAAAATAAGAACTTTTCGAGTTTATTTGCCAGATCAACAAAAAACTGGAACATCGTAGGCTTGCTCAGATCACATGCGAATACCATGTTTTTCAGGTGAAAGCGCAATCTCTTATTAAAACATTATCTTACTGTGCGCGCATCATCGCCGCGGCCTGCGCATAGCCGCCGGATGCACCATCAACGAAATGCACGTGGTCATCGCGCATCGCTGAAGGGACAAAGCAGGTCATCATCGCCTCCTGTTGGGCGTGCAAGCCATAACGGATTTTACCGATTTTCTGTGCGTCGTCTAAAATTTGGACGATCCGGGACAGCGTGGCAGGGTCGCAATCCAGCGTCATTTTCAAGCCGTCGTCAAATTTGCGGAAATCTGAGTTACTGCTGACCATTCGCTGATAATGCACTGGTTCAAAGTTTCCCAATCGCATGCCCGACTTGAACAAAAGTCCTAGGAATAGGTTTTCGGCAAGCAGTCTGAGCTTGTGCAGAAACAAGTTTCGTCCCTGACGTGAGACATGCGCATCCAAATCAACACCTGGCGGAGGCCATTTTATTGGAGGTCCGTGTTCGGGAACCGGGTGCCCAGCCCTGTCTAAGGACTGTGCCGTGGACAATACCAATTTTGCAATTTCCGCAAAATCGCTTTCGTTAGACTCGGAATCGGGCTGAATAACGAGTGAAACGATTTGACCATGGCGAGCTGCACTGTTGGACCAGCGACAAGAAAGCCCGGTCAAATCGGGCTGCGTGTCGCTATCGTTGGGTGGCACAGCAAAATTTCCAGCTTTCATTTGCCCTTCAGTCCAGGCCAAACCGCCGCCAGATAACATAGCATAGTCTACACCTGATGAAGGCGCATATCGGGCCACTCTGATGTCGCGACCTGCCTGCCTAATGGCTTTGACTGGTATCAGAGCCGCACGCAAGGCGATATCAAACTCGGCTTTGGCCCAACTACGCAAAATGGCCAGAGTTCGATGCGCAATTTCAGCATCCTCAGACGGCACCGCAAATGCTGCGCCATCCCCTCCAAACACGTAGGGAAAGACGCGACCATCCAAAGCGTTAATCATACCCGATATCACCGCCGCGCCAACCATATTGACGGTTTTGTACCGACCTCGCGCAATTTCTCCGGTCGAGTCAACGATATCGGCCACCCCGACATACCAGCTGTCGGGTAGAGCCCGGAACTGATCGGGCTCGCTTAGGCTGAGGAAGTCGTCAGAAATCGGAACCGTCGCATAAAATTGAGAATCTCTGTCAGTCATCATTGATCCGCAAAAAGTAATTCTCGTTGAAGATAGCGTGATCCTTATCGGTTTCCCAAACCTGAATCATATCGCATGAGCTTGTGCACGGCAGCGTGACATGCCAAGCATTCGGATAAGGAGGACTGGATGCAGGCAGGTTTGATCATTTTGTGTCTGGCTTACGTCCTCAGCCAGTTCTTCAGGGCATTTCTGGCGGTTCTGACCACCGACTTGGGACGCGATATTGGTGCGTCGCCAGAGGACTTGGCGTTTGCCTCGGGTCTTTGGTTTTTGATATTTGCCGCCATGCAAATCCCGGTTGGTTGGGCACTGGACCGTATCGGACCCCGCAAAACCGCATCGATCTTGTTGTTGCTTGGCGGTGGAGGCGGAGCAGCATTGTTTGCGGTCGCCACAACGCCAATGCATGTGTCTGTGGCGATGGGGCTGATCGGCGTTGGATGTTCACCGGTGCTGATGGCTTCTTATTTCATATTCGCCCGAGAGTTTCCGCCTGCAAAGTTTGCGACCCTCGCCGCAGTTATGTTGGGTGTTGGCTCGATCGGAAATCTGGTCGCGTCCTATCCAACAGCGCTGGCTGTTGAGCTAATGGGCTGGCGCGCTACTCTGGGCGGTTTGGCATTCGTCTCCACCGTTGTGGCGATGGGAATCTGGGTCTCTGTAACCGACCCCAAGAGGGTAGAGACAGAACATAAAGGTACTGTGCTAAGCCTTTTGAAAAACCCTGCTTTATGGACGATCCTGCCACTGATGCTTGTAGCCTATGCGCCATCTGCCGCCTTGCGCGGACTTTGGGCTGGGCCTTACCTGCGGGATGTTTTTGGGCTAAGTACCACACAAATCGGTCAAGTTACATTGATCATGGGTGCCGCGATGATCGCGGGAACCTTCGCTTACGGTCCCTTGGATCGAATCTTGAAAACCCGCAAATGGGTAATCTTTGGTGGAAACGCCCTGGGCGCGGGTGCTCTGGCGTTTTTGTGCCTTTGGATCGAAGATTCCGTGTGGTTCTCGGCTTTGTTATTGGCCGTCATAGGATTTCTGGGGGCCAGCTTTCCGGTCATCATGGCACATGGGCGTGCATTCATTCCGGCGCATCTAGTTGGCCGCGGTGTGACACTGCTAAACCTGTTTGGCATTGGCGGAGTTGGGTTAGCGCAATTTGCGACCGGGCGCATTCACGCGGCCAATGTCAATATTAGTCCAACGGCACCATACACTGAGATCTTTGCGTTTTTTGCAGTTGCCCTTGTTTTTGGCTGTCTGATCTACCTATTCAGCCGGGACAGCGTGGACTGACGGATCGGAGACAGCCCGTGCAGGAAATCGAAGTAATAGCCCCCAATCTGAAACACAGTCTTTCTGGCGTAACCACAACCGTTGTTCGACTGCTTCCGATTCAGCAAAAAATGATTGGAATTCGCGCGACCGGACCCGGGCTTCCGTCTGATATTCCCCATATTAGGCTCTGGAAAGTACCATTTCTTTCGCGAAAAATCCGTCGGGTTTGGCATGCGCGACGAAACACCGAGATGCTGATGGGGCTAGTGTTAAAGTCGATCTTGCGGTGTAACTTTAGGCTTTTGTTCACTTCAGCCGCACAACGCGACCATTCCCGGTTTACCAAGTGGCTGATTTCCAGGATGGATGGGCTGATTGCAACGACACCTCAGGCGGCATCCTTTCTGAAATACCCTGCTACCGTGATAATGCACGGCGTGAACACTGAATTATTCCATCCAACAAGTGACAAACAGTTACTTCGTGCTTCGGTTGGGTTACCTAATGGCACTCTCATTGGATGCTTTGGCCGAATTCGGCCGCAGAAAGGCGTCGATCTGCTGGTAGATGCCGCAATCGAGGTTCTTCCCAGGCATCCCGACGCCCAGATCGTGTTCACCGGACGTGCAACCAAAGAATTTGAAGGTTTCCAAAAGGAACTAGAAGAAAAAGTTGCCGCAGCCGGGTTGTCCGACCGGCTGCATTTTCTTGGAGAGCGTCCGTGGGAAGAAATCGTTGAAATGTACCGCGCTCTTGACTTGTTTGTCGCCCCAGCGCGCCACGAAGGGTTTGGTCTGACACCATTGGAGGCGATGGCTTCGGGCGTGCCGGTAATAGCTAGCGACGGTGTAGGCGCCTTTAGTGCTCAGATTAAAAATGGGGTGACTGGTCGGCTGGTGGAAAAAGACAACGTACGGGCGTTGGCCGACGCCCTGCATGACATGCTCAGCGATCCTGAAAAACTATCCGAAACAGGAAACGCTGCCCGCGCCCATGTCGAACAATACTTTCGAATCGAGGACGAGGCGCAAGCAATCGTCCGGGTCTATCGCGCTCTGCTGGACGCACCGTAACGGCCACAATCACGTCAAATCGGTGATTTGCGCGGAATTCCTGTGCAATTGGCCTTTTTTCTTTTCTGCAACGCAGCTATGAACGCGCGTCCTTAACTTTGGAGACATGAAATGGGCTATCGCGTCGTTGTCGTCGGCGCCACGGGTAACGTGGGCCGCGAAATGCTGAACATACTGGATGAACGCCAGTTCCCCATCGATGAAATTGCCGCACTGGCTAGCCGTCGTTCCTTGGGTACTGAGGTCAGCTTTGGCGACAAAACGCTCACGACCAAAGACCTGGATACGTTCGACTTTGCAGGTTGGGATATTGCTTTATTCGCTGTGGGATCTGAGGCGACCAAGATTTATGCCCCCAAAGCGGCCGATGCAGGCTGCGTGGTTATAGATAACTCTTCGCTTTACCGGTACGATCCGGATATCCCGTTGATTGTGCCAGAGTGCAACCCGCAAGCGATCCACGATTACAAGAACAAGAATATAATCGCTAACCCCAATTGCTCGACCGCACAGATGGTTGTGGCGCTTAAGCCATTGCACGACCGCGCCAAGATCAAGCGCGTTGTTGTTTCAACCTACCAGTCTGTATCTGGCGCTGGCAAAGAAGGGATGGATGAACTGTGGGATCAGACCAAGGCCATCTATAACCCTACAACCGAAGTTGAACCTAAAAAGTTTCAGAAACAGATCGCGTTTAACGTCATTCCGCAAATCGACGTCTTCATGGAAGACGGCTCGACCAAGGAAGAGTGGAAGATGGTCGTTGAAACAAAGAAGATCGTCGACCCTTCGATCAAAGTCACCGCGACCTGTGTGCGTGTACCGGTCTTTGTTGGCCACTCCGAGGCAGTAAATATCGAGTTCGAAGAATTTCTGGACGAAGATGAAGCACGCGACATCTTACGCGAAGCTCCGGGAATCATGGTAATCGAC
This sequence comes from Ruegeria sp. YKSD179, assembly GCF_059612885.1. Lineage (NCBI taxonomy): Bacteria > Pseudomonadati > Pseudomonadota > Alphaproteobacteria > Rhodobacterales > Roseobacteraceae > Ruegeria > Ruegeria sp. YKSD179. The sequence continues at coordinate 23,368 of NZ_JBXWRL010000018.1, forward strand.
AAGCGCGAAGCCGGTGGATACGTGTCACCGGTAGAGTGCGCAGGAGATTTTGCGACTTTCATCAGTCGTATTCGGCAGGATTCGACTGTGGAGAATGGCCTGAATTTATGGTGTGTTTCTGACAACCTGCGCAAAGGCGCCGCATTGAACGCAGTTCAGATCGCTGAGTTGTTGGGTCGTGAGGTTCTGAAAAAAGGCTGATTTGAACATCCATTCATGCGTTGACTGATAAAGAACCCCGCCAGCACATGGCGGGGTTTTTTGTGTCACTTGACGATGAGCGGGTTCACGAAAGGCCGTGTGCAAAAATTGAATATTACCTAAGGGCCTCAAGCGATCCCACTTTGATGACCATCATGGTTGGTATGGCAAAGACGAATGATGCAATATGATGCGCAGCGTTCCGTTGGCATCTTTTTTGTAACCCCAACTTTTATCCACCTTGGCCTCATTGCCATCTTTGTCCGTCATCAATACCCAACCCATCCACATCGCAACATCGCCTTCGATGAAAGTTGCAGATGTCTCTGATGTAACCGTTCGCCAACCTTTTAAGCCAAAGCCACTGTCCAAAGGGTATTCTGCATCATGACCAACGAAATAAGACAACGCGCCCTTTCTGGTTGGGCGAAATGTTTGCTTGCCGCTTGCCATAGTCGGTTTGAACAGAACCGGTCCAAGGTTATAGCCATAAGCAGAATCCAGTGTCTTTTCCGCAATCAACCGCGCGCCATCTATACCCTCGACCTCGTAAGCCTTGGCGATTGCCACTAGTGCTTTGCCCCAAGCTACCCGAGCCTCAGCTATCTCGCTCTCGGTGATTGCCATCAGATTACTTCCCCTGCCATTCGGGCAAAATGCCCTGAGTTTTCGCCATTATCTGAAAGGTGTTAGATCATTTGGTCTGCTCAGTCGACCTTGTTTTCAGACCATAAAATACTTGGACACCGTCGATTTTCAGGCCTGCTGTTCAACCAGAGTTTTCAAATTCACTAGACCCCTTTCATAATCGCCACCAACCCAATTATCCATCATCAGCCCCATCCAACGCGACATAGGGTTCAATCCCAATTCAGATTCGAATCCCCAAGTTACTTGCGTTTGATTTCCCTCAGGTTTCAATTGAAACGAGGCCGAAGCAGTCCCCATCGGCCCAAAATTCAAAGCCGTCTTAACGGATTGATCTGGGATGCTCTCGATGATCTCCTGCGATCCACTGCCAACTTGCGGATGGTCAGAGCTCCATAACAAAGTATTGCCCACCCCAGCCTCGGGACCGCTGTATGACAACTCGGTCTGCGGGTCGCGGGACAACCATGGCGACCATTTTTCGGTCTGTTGCATGGAATTTACATAAGGAAAGATTGCACTGGCGGGAGCGTTGATAGTGATACTGCTGGAAACTTCCGCCTTACTCGGCAACAAATAAGAGACGCCAACAAGAGCCAAAATGAGGACAAGCAAAGTTAAGAGAATACGTTTTATGAATCGCATGTCACGCTCCTTAATAGAAATTGGTTGGGGACGTTATACAGACAACTCGCGATATCAGACATCAGATACGCACAGCTCAATACAAGATTTCCAACTATTGCATGAAGAAGAAAAAAGGCTCTAACCCGACACAAATGGGCAGAAATGACCTTGGCGACCCTGGTAGAAATTCAAGCGTTTCCAGCAAAGGCTGTGCGCAATCCACCTTTGAACTCTCCCAGGTAAAGAAAGCAGCTCGTACAAATTCTCAAAAAATTCGAAACATAATCTTCCTGCAGTGCAACGATTTAGCAAGGATTGGACGCAATTTTTGACCGGCGCCGTGGGGGCGCAACAATTGGGGTGAATGTGGTGAACAATATTATCACACTAGAACAAAAGGAATCCGTGCGCCTGGATCCGGACCGCTTGAACGTTCTGTACCGGCAATTGGTTGATGCGAATGCTACAGACGTGCTGAGTCGCACGATCGAGGAACTGGCCTTACGCATTTCCAATTGCGAACAACACTGGCGTCAGCGGAATTGGGCCAATCTGCGCAAATGCGTTCGGTCGCTTGTCGGTATTTCGGATCAGGTTGGGATGACAGCACTTGCCCGCGTGGCAGAAGACGTGTCCCACACAATAGATGCTGGTGACGCCGTCGCTACGGGAGCGACACTGAGACGATTGATTAGGGTAGGTGAACGCTCCTTGACTGCCGTTTGGGACCAAAAGGACCTGACAGTCTGACCGGGGGTTGCAGGCAGGACTTTGGCGGATAATCTTGGCGCGAACACAACAGCCCCGAGAAGCCTATGCCTTTGTCCTTTGCAGCACCCGACGAGTCCACCATTGCTCTTGAAGTCGTGGCACAACCTGATCTTGAAGCATGGTTGCAGGAACAGCCAACTCAGGTTGCCGCATGGGTCACGGCAAACGGATTCACCGGTGCTTTAGGGCAAGTCATTTTGTTGCCGGAGCCGGACGGTTCACCGGCCAAAGCCGTTGCAGGATTCGGTAGCGCAGAAAAACGTGCACGTAAACGATTTCCGTTGGCTGCCGCAGCTGAAGCTTTGCCAAAAGGCTCGTACCGAATCTCATCAGAGCTGCCGGATGCCATTCTGGAAAACGAATGTTTGGGCTGGCTGATGACAGCCTACAGCTTTGACAAGTACGCTGACCAATCGTCAAGCAAAGCAAGGCTGACTGCACCCGAAGGCGTGGATGTTACTCGGATTGAAACATTGGCCAATTCCGAGGCTTTGACCCGCGATCTGGTCAACGCACCTGCATCCGACATGGGCCCCGAACAGCTGCAGTCTGCGGCCGAGGCATTGGCGCAAGAATTTGACTCCTCGTGCAAAGTGGTCCTCGGAGAAGCCCTGTTAAGGGACAACTTTCCAATGATTCACGCCGTTGGCCGTGCCGCAGAACAAGCTCCGCGATTGATTGAGGTGAACTGGGGACACAAAGGGCCCAAACTGACTTTGGTTGGCAAAGGCGTCTGTTTTGATACCGGTGGACTGGACTTAAAACCAGCTTCTGCCATGGGGTTAATGAAAAAAGATATGGGTGGGGCCGCAAACGTGTTGGGCTTGGCGCGCATGATCATGGCTTTGGAACTGCCCCTACAACTACGCGTTCTGATTCCTGCGGTTGAGAATGCTGTGGCCGGCAACGCCTTCAGACCCGGGGATATTCTGACGGCAAGAAACGGTTTGACAGTTGAGATTAACAATACTGACGCCGAAGGTCGGCTGGTGCTGGCCGACTCTCTTGCTTTTGCTGCTGAGGAACACCCTGACCTTGTTATCTCGATGGCCACTTTGACCGGGGCCGCTCGCGTTGCCGTCGGACCAGATATCGCCCCTTTCTATTCCAACGACGATAAAGTTGCGGAAATAGTGCAGCAGAAAGGACAAGCCACCGCTGATCCAGTCTGGAGGCTTCCGCTTCACACTCCATATGAGGCCATGATCGAACCTGGGATCGCGGATTTGGATAATGCACCATCGGGCGGTTTTGCAGGTTCGATAACCGCAGCTTTGTTCCTTCGTCGATTTGTCGACGAATGCCGTTACCTTCATTTTGACATCTATTCCTGGCAACGCACGAAGGAACCGGGTCGCAGCAAAGGTGGATTGGGGCAGGGGCCTCGCGCAATACTCGCCGCGCTGCCGGAGGTTTTGGGTTTATGAGCCAACGACGCGTAGTAAACCCTGTAGTTGATCTTCTTCGGGAGCCCAAGGGTCAGCGGGACCGGCAACTGTTATTTGGCGACACCGTCACAGTGTCCGATGTCGCTGACGAGTGGAGTTTGGTGATCTCGGACAAGGATGGCTACCGCGGGTGGGTTGCCTCTGGTCAACTGGGAGAACTTAGCCCCGAGACACATTGGATACTTGCTCCGGCAACTCATGTGTATACCCAACCAGACATGAAAAGCGCCGATATTCTGTCGTTGAGTCATGGCAGCAGGATAAGAGCATTGTCTGAACAACATGGCTTTCTGGAAACCGAGTTGGGGTATGTACCCCAGGTGCATGCCATTCCAACTTTTTCCCGTTTGACCGATCCTGTCGCAGTGTCTGAGCAGTTTCTTGGCACACCTTATCTTTGGGGCGGCAACAGCCGGTTCGGTCTGGATTGCTCAGGTCTGGTACAAGCCGGGCTACTGGCTTGCGGAACAGCTTGCCCCGGCGATAGCAGCGATCAAGAACGTCAGCTGGGCAAAACCTTGCCCGGGGGCACACTGGCCGAACGCGGCGACTTGTTGTTCTGGAAAGGTCACGTTGCCTGGGTCGCGGGCGAGAATTTGCTGCTACACGCAAACGCCTACCACATGGCTGTGGCATATGAGCCGATGGACAAAGCGATCTATCGTATCGAGAAACAGGGAGACGGAGCCATTACGTCGCACATTAGGCTTTAATCAGGGTCTACAGCCCGGATTAATTTTCGCTCCAGAACCCTAAGAACTGTTCGCAGATCTTGCCCTCGTTTCAGGATACGACCATCCATTCCGACCACGGAATACATCCCTTGACGCAAACGCAATCCCGGGTGCTTTTCCACACGGTAGATCGGGTGTTCTGCTGTTCTTCGGAATATGGAGAATATCGCCACATCGCGCAGGTTGGATATTCCATAGTCGCGCCATTCCCCGGCGGCGACCATCCGGCCATATACGGACAGAATCTGAGACATCTCACGCCGGTCAAAGGAAACCGGCATCTGCGCCGGACGTGAGGGAAACCGGCTGGGAGGCTGCATGTTCATGATCCAAGCCTCGCCGGAAATCCAAATAGAATCAAGCCTACCGCTCTTAGATTGCGCATTTTCATTTCCACCTGTTACCGTCGGCCAACCTGACGACAGATCAGAATTACTGGTAACAACCCTACTGCCAATATGACCAGTGACGGAACCGCTGCGCCCTCCAACCGTTCGTCCGAAGCCAGCCGATAGGCCTGAACCGCAAGTGTGTCAAAGTTGAACGGTCGCATGATCAGTGTCGCTGGCAGTTCTTTCATTACATCAACGAAAACAATCAATAACGCAGTCAGCAGCGATGGTGTCAGAATTGGCAGATGAACCCGGCGCAATGTGCCCAGAGGCGTTTGCCCCAATGACCGAGCCGCCGCATCCATGTTGCTGTGAACAGTGCTTAACCCGCCTTCATACGCGCTGAGGGCCGCAGCGAGAAATCGAACCATGTATGCCGCTATCAACAGCCAAATTGATCCTGTGACCAACAATCCTGTCGATATTCCGAAATTTTGGCGCATCCAAGCGTCCAAAGTATTGTCGAACATGGCGAAAGGCACCATCAGCCCTACGGCGATAACGCCTCCGGGCACTGCGTAGCCCAATCTGGCCATATAAGCCGCCATATTCGACCCGCGCCCCGGTCTAAGGCGTTGAAAGAAACCAACGCCGATTGCGGCGCAAACCGTGACCAGCGCCGCTGTTCCCGCCAACAACAGCGAGTTACGGATAAAACCCAGATAGCGCCGGGAAAACAAATCCTGCTCGGAATCCATACCCATTTGCACCAGAATGAAAACGGGCAACAAAAACCCCAACAACACTGGTATGCTGCACAACGTGAACGCGGCGACTGATTGCCAGCCATTCAGCTGTGCCGCACCCATTCCCGCGTGACGCTTGCCGGTTTGATAGTATTTTGCCTTGCCACGTTGAGTCCGTTCGGCCACTGCCATTACCAAGGCAAAAACCAGGAGGCAAGACGCCAGTTGAGCCGCCGCTGCACGATCAGCCATCGAGAACCAGCTTGTGTAAATACCCGTCGCAAAGGTCTGAACGCCAAAATACGCAACAGTGCCGAAATCTGCGATTGTCTCCATCACCGCCAAAAGCACACCGCCTGCTATAGCTGGACGCGCCATGGGCAATGATACACGCCAAAAAGCCGCCCATGCGCTGTTTCCCAGTGCTCTCGCGGCTAAAAATGCGGTAGCGCTTTGTTGAAGAAAAGCCGCTCGAGCCAAAAGGTAGACATAAGGATACAACACAAGGATCAGCATTACTGCTGCACCTTCAATGGATCGAATTTCAGGAAACCAGTAATCCCGGGGACCCCAGTCCATTACTTGCCGCAAGGTGGACTGTACAATGCCGGGATGATCCAGAATAAACGTGTAGGCGTAGGCTAATACGTAAGCTGGAAATGCAAGCGGAAGGACCAGCGCTATTTCCAAAAATCTAACCCCCGGAAAACGCGTCATGGTCACCAACCAGGCAGCACCAACCCCAACGGAAAACGTGCCTGCCGACACCAATAAAACCAAAATCGCAGTGGTCAGGACGTATTCCGGCAGAACTGTTGACAGCAAATGTGCGATTGTATCCGTGCCGCCAGTGACCGCCGCCACGACAACAGCCAACATTGGTAAAAGACAGGCTGCCGCCACGGTGTAAGCAATGCACCCGACAAATCGTGTGCCCAGCGCTCCGCGATTGCGGGTTCCGTGTTCTGCAAATTCGATTTTGGCCATTTACCAGGCTTTTGATCGACAATCCCAACGATTTGTCTTTAATCGACTAAAACGCTCGGAAACACCAGTAGGCGCGTCAAAGTTTCTTTGACGCTTTTGTTGTTCACCCAGTTATTCGTAGACCCGCTGATCTTCGATTACCAACCCATCCTTAGGCAGCGAGCCTGGCGCGACAACTTCTATGGCTCCCTTTAGTTTTAGTACCTCAACAACGGTTTTTGCGTAGGCCGAGTCGTCGCCACCGGGGCTTTCGATCTGCACGGTCAAAGTATCCATCTCTCCGTGACGAGCCGCGATGACGCGCGCCTTGACGATTTCCGAATGTTTATCGACCAATGCGGCCACCTGTTCGGGGCGCACAAACATACCCTTAATCTTTGTGGTTTGGTCTGCGCGGCCCATCCAACCCTTAATACGCATGTTGGTTCGCCCACACGGTGACACGCCTGGCAGTACTGCAGACAAATCTCCTGTCGCAAAACGTATGAGTGGATAATCAGGGTTCAACGAGGTGACGACCACTTCGCCCACATCCCCATGCTCCACCGGAGTTCCCGTTCCCGGGGTCACGATCTCGACGATCACATGTTCATCAATGATCATCCCCTCCATCGCGGGACTTTCATACGCGATGTTGCCAAGATCCGCAGTTGCATAACATTGAAGACAGGCGATCCCGCGATCCGCATATTCCTGCCGCAAAGAAGGGAACAGAGCCCCGCCTCCAACAACGGCTTTCTTGAAATTTAGCAAAACGCCCATTTCTTCGGCCTTGTCCAAGATTACTTTAAGATAATCCGGAGTGCCGGCATAAGCTGTGCATCCCACATCACGTGCCGCAGTGACCTGCAATTCGGTCTGCCCTGTTCCGGCCGGAAGCACTGCCGCCCCTACCGCACGGGCGCCGTTTTCAAAAATCATTCCTGCGGGGGTCAAGTGATAACCAAAGCAATTTTGAACAATATCTTCGGGCCCGACTCCGGCAGCATGGACAAACCGCCCCATCCGCCACCAATCGTGATCCGTACTTCCGGGTTCATAGATCGGACCCGGCGACTGAAAGATGTGATGGAATCGTGCCGCCGGCTTTAACGTGAATCCGCCAAATGGTGGATGATCCGCCTGAGCGCGTACTAAGTCAGACTTTCTAAGAACGGGAATATTCACCAAATAATCCATCGAAGAAATGGATTCCGGTTCCACATCTGCCAGATACGCAGCATACCCTGACGCAGTTTTGGCCTTTTCAATCTGAGCACGCAATGCTCGCGTTTGTTCGGCAGCACGCTGATCTGCCGAGCGGGTTTCGAGGGCATCGTAAAACTTCGTCATCACCTACTCCTCCATCCGCTTACAACCACCTCTTGCGGCGGCGGTATGAGCGCACGTCACGAAAACTTTTGCGGCCTTCTTCGGACATGCCGAGATAGAATTCTTTTACGTCCGGGTTCTCACGCAGTTCAGCCGCAGGACCATCCATCACGACGCGGCCAGACTCCAGAATGTACCCATAGTGCGCAAACCGCAGGGCGACATTGGTATTTTGCTCGGCCAGTAGGAATGAAACGCCTTCTTGTTCGTTCAAATCCTTCACAATACCGAAAATCTCTTCGACCAACTGCGGCGCCAGTCCCATAGAAGGCTCGTCCAACAAAATCGTTTCCGGACGGGACATCAGCGCGCGTCCCATCGCGAGCATCTGTTGCTCGCCACCTGACGTATAACCAGCCTGAGAACGGCGGCGCTCCTGCAACCTGGGGAAATATTTGTAAACTAATTCAAGGTCTTGCTGAATAGCCGTATTGCCATCCTTCCGCGTGTAGGCCCCGGTTAGCAGATTTTCTTCGACGGTCAGGTGCTCGAAGCAGTGGCGACCCTCCATAACCTGAATAACGCCTTTCTCAACCAGATCTGCCGGGTCGCTTTCGTGAATGCTCTGGCCGCGATACTCGATTGTGCCCTTTGTAACTTCGCCTCGCTCTGAATGCAGCAAATTCGAAACCGCTTTTAGGGTTGTTGTCTTGCCAGCACCGTTGCCACCCAACAAAGCGGTGATCCCACCTTTCGGCACAGTCAGGCTCACGCCCTTCAGCACAAGGATAACGTGATTGTAGATCACCTCGATGTTGTTGACCTCAAGCAGGGTTTCCGTCTGAACGTCATTGCTTTGTGCCGCATCCAGCATCAGCGTGTCCTCATGCCTGTCCACTAGTGGACGTGGGTGTTCAGGACGGCAGCAATCTGCCGTCCCGGTTCGCTTTTCACTTTAGTTGCAGCGCGATGCGATGTTGTTTTCCGAGGCATAGGCGCCAGAGTCCGCATCAATCAGCGGGCCAATTACATCGCCGTCCGTTGCCTTGAATTCGGAAATCAGAGACCATGTTTTGTTGGCCGCATCCCATTGGGTCACACCTACCAGGGCGTCACCACCATGGTTGTCACATGACACCGCAAAGGTCGGGCCAAAATTCGGCATGCCAAGTTCCGCCATCTTCGCTTCGGTCATTTCCAATGCCTCCATGCCATCGCGCATGTCGGCAGGGGTGATGTCTGCATTACCAGAAATCTCTTGCGCCTTTTTGGCGGCTTCGGCTGCCAACATCGCCGCATAGAGACCACGGTTATAGAGAACGGTTCCGACTTGATCGCCAGCGCCAGCCGCTTTGCCCGCATCAACGACGTACTTTTTCAAGTCGTCATAAAGCGGATAGTCCGCACCAACGTTGTGGAATGTAAGCGCCTTGTAGCCATTTGCTGCCTCACCTGCAGGCAGTACGTCGTTCTCAGAGCCTGACCACCAGATGCCAATGAAGTTCTCCATTGGGAACCGGATGTTGGCGGCTTCCTGTACGGCAACCTGGTTCATGACGCCCCAACCCCACATCAGGACATAATCGGGACGATCCCGACGAATCTGAAGCCACTGCGACTTCTGTTCCTGACCTGGGTGGTCGACCGGCAATGCTACCAATTCAAAGCCATGCTTTTTCGATAGCTCCTCGAGGGTACGGATTGGTTCTTTTCCGTATGCCGAGTTGTGATAGACCAAAGCAATCTTCTTGCCATTCAGGTCGCCGCCGTTTTCATCCAGCAGGTAATTTATCGCGCCCGAGGCACCATCCCAATAGTTAGCCGGATAGTTAAACGTATGGCTGAACACGTCGCCGTTCTTTGCCGACGTTCTGCCGTACCCCATCGTGTGCATCGGAATTCCGTCTGCCATTGTTTTCGGGATCAGCTGATAAGTAATCCCGGTCGACAACGGCTGGTACACAAGCGCGCCTTCGCCCTTGGTCGATTCATAGCATTCAACACCTTTCTCGGTGTTGTAGCCTGTTTCACATTCAATCACCTTGGCTGGAATACCGCCAATTCCGCCGTCACGTTCGTTCAACAGCGTGAAATAGTCAGCATAGCCATCGGCAAATGGAATGCCGCCCGCTGCGTACGGTCCGGTCCTATAGCTAAGCGATGGGAACACAAGATCGGCCATAGCCGGGCCCGCGGCCATCAGTGCGCCCAGCGCAATGGTTGCCAGTTTCTTTTTCATCGGGTGTTTCCTCCCTTTTTTGATCCGATGTTGGTCCGGGCTTAATGCCCGTCTTTTCTTTGGGCCAGCCCCGCTCAGTGCGGGAACGGCCATAGTCTGAGTTTCTCTTTCGCGACGCGCCAAAGCTGCGCCAAGCCGTGTGGCTCAAGGATCAGGAAAATGATGATCAACGCACCTACGATCACCAATTGCAGGTGGGCAACGATATCTGTCGGCCAACCCAACCAATCGGCTCCGACAACTTTTAGAACCACCGGTAACAGCACTAGGAATGCAGCGCCCGCAAAGGATCCGAAAATCGAGCCTAACCCGCCGATAATGACCATGAACAACACCAGAAATGATTTCTGGATGCCGAACACTTCGCCAACTTCGACAGCGCCGAGATATACCGCAAAAAACAGTGCACCGGATACTCCTACAAAGAACGAGCTGACTGCAAACGCGGTAAGTTTCGCTTTTAGAGGGTTAACTCCGATTATCTCGGCGGCGATATCCATATCGCGGATTGCCATCCACGTGCGCCCGGTTGTGCCGCGTGTAAGGTTGCGAGCAATAATGGCGCAAACAGTCAGGAAGATCAGGCAGAACAGATACGTCGCCCACGCCGGAGCGTTTGGCCCCGTGATGATAATGCCGAATACATCGCGTTCAGGTGCGTTGATCTGGCCTGATGCAGAGTAGTTGTAGAACCACGGCACTCGGTTAAAAAGCCAGACCAGAAAAAACTGGGCTGCAAGCGTGGCAACGGCCAAGTAAAAACCTTTTATTCGCAGCGAAGGCAACCCGAATAACACGCCGACAAGAGCTGTGATGCCGCCCGCTAGCAAAACGTGAATGAACATGCTGACATCGGGAAAGGCGGTCATCAGTTTGTAACAGGCGTATGCACCGACCGCCATAAATCCGCCTGTACCAAGGCTGACTTGCCCGCAATATCCAACCAGAATATTCAACCCAATTGCGGCGATCGCATAGATCAGGAATGGCAGCAGAAGGGCGTTTGCCCAATAATCATTGATGACAAATGGAATAATGCCGAACGCCACCGCTAAAACAAAGTAATACCGATATCTGTCAAACTTGATTGGGAAAGTCTGGCTGTCATCAACGTAGGAGACTTTGAAGTCCCCTGCTTCACGATAGAACATGTCTTACTTTCCCCATTCTTCTTGTGCCCGGTTTCGAGTGGCGGCGTCCAATTGATTGGACCTTTTTGCATATCCGCTCGATTCTGAGGCGCGCACTAGTTTCATGTAAGCCAGAACTCCTGTGACCAGCCCGGCAAATGCGAGCAAGGCGGCGACAACCATCTGGCTTTGACTAAGACTGTCAGAGGTGACAGCGATATAACCAAATGCCCAGAAGCCAGCCCAAGCAATGACATTGACGATGGCGATCAGCTTTTGCATCGCTACACCCTCTCGATGATTTTCTCGCCGAACAGACCTTGTGGCCGGAACACAAGAAAGATCAGGGCCAAGACGTAGGCAAACCAATTCTCCGTGGCACCGCCAACCATGGGACCTATGGTAAACTCGAACAGCTTCTCGCCGACCCCAATGATCAACCCGCCCACAATCGCGCCCGGGATCGATGTGAACCCACCCAGCATGAGGACTGGCAATGCCTTAAGAGCGATCAGCGATAATGAAAACTGCACTCCGGACTTGGTTCCCCACATTATGCCCGCGACCAGCGCGACAAAACCGGCGACTGACCACACCATCACCCATATGAAATTCAGCGAAATTCCGACTGACAACGCAGCTTGGTGATCGTCCGCAACCGCACGCATCGCCCGGCCCTGTTTGGTATACTGGCTGAATGCAACCAGAGCTGCCACCAACAAAGCTGCGATGACCGTGGCCACAATATCCAGATTATCGATGAAGAAGCCGTACCCGAATATGTTGAACGTTGCCTCGTCAATCCACAGGTTGATGCCTTGCGGCAAACCAACATCCAGTGTCTTGATCTCGGACCCCCACATCAGATCCGCAACACCCTCCAGGAAGTAGGCCAATCCTATCGTGGCCATAAACAGGATAATAGGTTCCTGGCCGACCAGATGCCGCATTACGAACCTTTGCACCGCCCATGCCAGAAAGACCATGACGGCCATAGTCAAAAGGATGGCCACGAACGCCGGTATATTCCAGCCAAACTTATGAATATGTGTTCCAAAAACGGCGTTGATCAGATGTGCAAACGGCACCTGACCGTTCATTATGCCCACCAGTGTCATAGCTGCAAACAAGGCCATAACACCTTGCGCATAATTGAAAATTCCTGACGCTTTGTAGATCAGAACAAAGCCTAGCGCGACCAGCGCATACAGTACACCGGCCATCAAACCGTTGAGGATGACCTCCATCGCAAATACCAGTTGCTCAGGCATTATTACCCCCCCAAATGTCAGACCGGAAATTAGTCATGGCTGACTCCCAAATAGGCGTCGATAACTTCTTGGTTGTTGCGCACCTCATCAGGTGTGCCGTCACCAATTTTGCGCCCGTAATCCATCACGACCACACGGTCGCTCAGGTCCATCACAACGCCCATGTCATGTTCGATCAAAGCAATGGTGGTGCCGAATTCATCATTCACATCGAGGACAAAACGGCTCATGTCCTCTTTCTCTTCAACATTCATTCCAGCCATCGGCTCGTCCAATAACAACAGCTTTGGCTCGGCCGCCAAAGCACGGGCCAGTTCCACACGCTTTTTCAAGCCATAAGGCAGCCGCGAAACTGGCGTTTTGCGAATGTGCTGAATTTCGAGAAAGTCGATAATTTTTTCGACCGCTTCACGATTTTCGACTTCTTCTGCCTCGGCCTTTCCCTTCCACAATGCCTGCTGGAAGATATTTGTTTTCATGTAGTTAAGGCGTCCCGTCATCACATTATCCAACACGCTCATTCCTTCGAACAATGCAATGTTCTGGAACGTTCGAGCGATGCCTTGCCGCGCAACCTCGTAAGGGCGCATCTGGGGGCGCTTTGCGCCATGAAACCAAACCTCACCTTCTTGCGGTAAGTAAAACCCCGAGATCACGTTCAACATCGAAGACTTGCCGGCTCCGTTGGGGCCAATGATGGCGCGGATTTCGCCTTCGCGGATATCAAACGAAATATCCTTGATCGCCACCACTCCACCAAAACGCAGGGTGATGTTTTTCATCTCCATCACCACGCCACCGATCTTTCGGCCATCTTCGGTGATATATCCTTCGGAGTTATCCAGCATCCGTGGCTCCTTGACTTACGCAAAAACGGGAAACCGAATGAGGCGGCGCACTGTGGGCAATCATTCTGCGGCCACCCTGTGTTCAGTAGACTTTACAACTGGCGCATCGACAATTTCTAAGGTTGCACTGATCGAACCCTTGCGACCGTCTTCGTATGTGACTTCAGTGGTCGTAGATACGGTTTTTGAACCGTCATAGAGCGCATCTATGATGTCCTGAAACTTTTCTTCGACAAAGCGGCGGCGCACTTTTCGGGTTCTGGTCATTTCGCCATCATCGGCATCCAGTTCTTTGTGCAGAACCACAAAGCGGTGCACCTGACAGCCCGATAGCATCTCGTCTGCTGCAACTGACTTGTTCACTTCTTTAACATGGCTGCGTATGGTCTCTAATACTCGGGGGTGGCCGGTTAATTCCTGATAGGAGGCATAAGCTACGTTGTTCCGTTCCGCCCAATTGCTCACGGCCGTCAGGTCAATATTGACAAAAGCTACGCAACGGTCTTTTCCATTGCCGAACAGAACGACCTCAAGGATGTCAGGATAAAACTTTAGTTTGTTTTCAACATACTTGGGGGCAAACATCGATCCGTCAGCCATTTTGCCGACATCTTTAGCGCGGTCGATAATACGCAGATGGCCGGATTCTTCTTCGATAAATCCGGCATCGCCTGTGGCAACCCATCCTTCAGCATCCTTTGTTGATGCAGTAGACTCGGGGTTCTTGAAATATTCGACAAACACCCCGGGCGAGCGATAGTGAATCTCACCTGTATCGTCGATTTTCAGTTCGACGTCCGGCGCTGGCACACCCACAGTGTCAGCTCGGACCTCGCCGTCCGGCTGAATAGTAATAAATACAGTTGCTTCGGTCTGGCCGTATAGCTGTTTTAGATTTATTCCCAGTGAGCGATAAAAGTCGAAAATTTCAGGCCCGATCGCTTCGCCTGCCGTATAGCCGACCCTGAATCGACCGTATCCCAAGGTGTCTTTCAGCGGTCCGTATACCAGCAAATTGCCCAATGCATATTTCATGCGATCGGCAAGTCCTACTTGACCACCGTCAAGCAGACGGCCACCCACTTTCTTCGCGTGCGCCATAAAATAACGGAACATCCGCTGCTTCAGATTGCTCGCATCCTCCATCCTAATCATGACGTTTGTTAGCTGAGTTTCGAATACACGCGGCGGAGCAAAGAAATATGTCGGCCCGATCTCACGCAGATCGGTCATCATCGTATCGGCACTTTCGGGGCAATTTACGCAGAACCCGCACCAATAGGCCTGTCCGATCGAAAAAATGAAATCCCCGACCCAAGCCATTGGTAAATAGGAAAGTATATCCTCTTTCTGGTTCAGGTGATCAAAGTCCGACGAATTCTTAGCGCTTTCGATAACGTTCCGGTTCGACAATACTACGCCCTTGGGCTTGCCCGTGGTGCCCGACGTATAAAGCATTACACAAGTGTCGTCGTAAGTGATTTCAGAGATACGTTTGTCCAGTTCGGCATCAAATCTCGCGTGCCCGGCGCTTCCCTCGGCCATGATGTCGGACAAAGCATTCATCTGGCTGTGGTCGTATTTCCGCATCCCCCGCTTGTCGGTGTAGAGGATATGTTTGACCTGATGCAGGTTTTGCTGGATCTCGATAACTTTGTCGACCTGCTCCTGATCGCCACATACTACGTACTTTGCGCCGCAGTGCTCCATCACATAAGCCATCTCTTCAGCGACGGATTCCTGATAAAGCGGCACTGGCACGGCGCCCACCATTTGCGCCGCTACCATAGACCAATAATGTGCCGGACGGTTGCGTCCGATCACGGCAATGTGGTCCCCTTTTTCGACGCCAATTTCAAGAAAACCCAATGCAATCGACCGAACCTCTTTGGCTGTTTCAGCCCAGGACCAGCATTGCCAGATTCCAAACTCTTTTTCCCGATAGGCCGGGGCATCGCCAAATTGAGTCGCATTGCGATGAAGCAGCGCCGGAAGAGAATACATCCCTTCGGCGCCCGACAGCGTCTGAGCCAATCTTTTTTCCTCCCTGTCCAACCCCTCCCAGGGTCGGAAATGGCGGGTCCGGACCATACCCCGGCCACCTGCGTTCCGATTAGGAACACAAGAACGATCAGCGTCAACTTTTTCCTGATGTTTTCTCAATTCTTACGAATTGTAACAGGGTGCCCGTTGTGTTGTTATGCGCCGAACTGAAGCCGACTCTAAGTTGCCCCGAATTTACAACCAATCCCGCAAAATCGGAATCAATGGCACGTCTGCTGCAGGCATCGGATAATTGCGTAAATCTTGCGCACGGACCCATTTCAGTGCCTGACCTTCCTTGGACTGCGGTATACCTTCCCATTTGCGGCAGGCAAAGAGTGGCATCAGCAGATGGAAGTCATCATAACTGTGGCTGGCAAAAGTGAGCGGCGCCAGGCACGAGGCCCAAGTATCGATGCCAAGTTCCTCGTGCAATTCGCGGATCAGCGCGGATTCCGGCGTTTCGCCATGTTCGATCTTGCCTCCGGGAAATTCCCACAAGCCAGCCATGGATTTACCTTCGGGGCGCTGCGCCAACAACACCCTTCCTTCGATATCAATCAGGGCAACTGCAGAGACTAATATGGTCTTCACGAGCGATAATCCGCGTTTATCTCGATGTAGCCGTGGGTCAGGTCACAGGTCCAAACAGTGGATGCTCCATCGCCTAGCCCAAGATCGACGGCAATAACCAGGTCCTGACCTTTCATATAATCTGCGGCGTCTTCCTCACGGTAACCCGGGCTGACCCAGCCGTTTTCAGCCACCAGAATATCACCAAAGGAAATACTCAACTTGTCGCGGTCTGCTGCCGCTCCTGATTTTCCGATCGCCATTACAACACGGCCCCAATTCGGGTCTTCGCCTGCTATTGCAGTTTTCACAAGCGGTGAGTTGGCAATTGCCGATCCGTGGACCTTGGCATCGCCGTCCGAAACGGCTCCTGTAACGCGGACCTCCACGAACTTCGTTGCACCTTCTCCGTCGCGGACGACTTGCTGAGCCAAGTCCAGCATTACGGTTTCCAGCGCTTGGGCAAATTCCGCGCTCCCGGTTACGTCCACGCCGGAAGCGCCGGTTGCACACAGCAGTAACGTGTCAGATGTCGACGTGTCACTATCGACGGTTATACAGTTAAAAGTTCGATCTGTTTGAGTGCTCAACAGGCTTTGCAACTCTGATTGTTTCACCACCGCATCCGTGAATATGTATACCAGCATCGTCGCCATATCTGGCGCGATCATTCCCGACCCCTTGGCTATCCCTGCAATAGAGACTGTTTTTCCACCGATTTCGACCTTTGTACTGGCCCCCTTGGGAAATGTGTCGGTGGTCATAATTGCCCGGGCGGCATCTTCAATCGCGTGGCGACTGAGCCGAGATTTAAGCGCTTCAAGCTGTGAGACAATTCTATCGTGGGGTAATGGCTCGCCAATGACGCCTGTCGACGATGTGAATACCCTTTCAATTGGCACGCCGGTGGCTTTGGCGACGGCCTGTGTCAACTCCGTCACCGAAGTCTGACCGTATTGACCCGTAAACGCGTTTGCGTTGCCTGAGTTCACAAGAATTGCTGCCGGCTTATCGTTAGCGCCGCCAATTTTTTCCTGACAGTCGAGAACTGGTGCTGCACGGGTTGCTGAACGCGTAAAAACTCCGGCAATCGAAGTGCCGGGGTCCAAAACTGCCAACATGACGTCTGTGCGACCCCGGTAGCGTACTCCAGCCTCAACCGTGGCAAATCGCACGCCATCGATCGATGGCAATTCTGGAAAGCCCGCTGGAGCCAGCGGGGAAACTTTGGTGATCGCGGCCACGTTTGGTCTACTCCTGAATTAGGTCCAACTGACGGATAATTTCCGGACCGGCGCCCTCAATTTCAGGGCGTTCGATTTTGGACTGTTCGGTCAATTCGTCCAACCGAGCCTGGATAGCGTCCTGCCGAATGGTTTGAGCCAATTCTTCACGAATAGCGTCGAATTCCGGTGCCTTTGATTTGCGCCGGTCATTCAGAATCACAAGGTGCCAGCCAAATTGGGTTTGCACCGGTTCCGAAACTTGACCCTTTTCCAGTTCGACGACCGCAGATTCAAACTCAGGAACCATCTGTCCTTTGCCGAACCAACCAAGTGCACCGCCATTCGGACCAGAGGGGCCCGTGGACTTCTCTTTTGCCATTTCCGCAAAGTCTGCTCCATCTTCGAGCTGAGCCTTTATTGCCTTGGCCTCATCTTCGGTTTCTACAAGGATATGGCTTGCGTCAAACTCGTCGTCGCCTTCAAAATCTGCGAACCGCGCATCATAAGCGGCCTGAATTGCCTCTTCGGTGACTTCTGTTTCGGTGATGGCATTCACGGTTTGCACAGCAAGCAGTGATCGCGACTCGTTTTCCAACGTCAGGGCATTTCTTTGGGTCAGGTTCTCTTGCTGCTGGCTTAGAAGTTGCTGCTGAACCAACTGCTCGAGAATAAAGTCGTATAAAACCTCATCCTCCAACTGCTGGTACTGCTGCGGCAGGTTTGCAGTCGTTGCAATGACGTGACCCAATGTGATCTCGTCACCATTGACGCGGGCCACAACTGTTTTCGCATCTGGCTTGGTTTCAGCGACAAGCGGCAGCGCCATCACGGCAGCAAATGCCAACGATGGCAAAAAAGTGAGGCCTTTGGGCATGGAATCATCCTATTTTCTTGCCACGACAGGGCGCGGCGTTGACACTCTGGAACCTGCCGCTTACATCGCTTTGAAGCCTTGGACAGGGCCGCCTTTCACCCCCCGTATCTATGGGTTGCGCGCAAGGTGGGCAAGCCTGTCGCAACCAAGACAAGATTTGATCCGCTGGAGTGAACATGCTGGGACTCGGAACGCTCGCCAAAAAGGTGTTCGGAACACCGAACGACCGCAAGATCAAGGCGACCCGCCCCCTGATCGAAAAGATCAACGCGATGGAGCCAGAGTTTGAAAAACTGTCGGATGAAGGCCTGAAGGAAAAAACCGAAGAATTGCGTAAGCGCGCGCTGGGCGGCGAAAGCCTGGATGACCTAATGCCAGAGGCGTTCGCAAATGTGCGGGAGGGTGCGAAGCGAGCTTTGGGCCTGCGTGCATTTGATGTGCAGTTGATGGGCGGCGCCTTTCTGCACCAAGGCAACATATCCGAGATGAAAACAGGTGAAGGCAAGACTTTGGTCGCTACTTTCCCTGCTTATCTGAACGCGTTGACGGGTAAAGGTGTTCACGTTGTTACGGTAAACGAATACTTGGCCAAACGAGATGCCGAGTGGATGGGCAACGTATTCAATGCCGTGGGCATGACAACTGGTGTAATTTGGTCCGGCCAACCCGACGACGAGAAGATGGCTGCTTATAATTGCGACGTCACCTATGCCACCAACAACGAACTGGGATTTGACTACCTTCGCGACAATATGAAGGCGGACCTGAACCAAGTTTACCAAAAGCACCACAACTTCGCGATCGTGGACGAAGTTGATTCGATCCTGATCGACGAGGCGCGAACACCTCTTATTATCTCAGGCCCCTCACAGGATCGCTCGGACTTGTACACTGCAATCGATGCCGTGATCCCGACCCTGAACGAAGAACACTTTACACTGGACGAAAAGACCAGAAACGTGACGTTCACGGACGAAGGCAACGAATTTCTCGAGCAACAGCTGATTGCTGCAGGTCTGCTTCCCGAAGGTCACTCGCTCTACGATCCAGAAAGCACGACTGTAGTGCACCATGTCAATCAGGGACTGCGTGCGCACAAACTGTTCGTGCGAGATAAGGACTACATCGTTCGGGATGGTAATGTCGTTTTGATTGATGAGTTCACTGGGCGCATGATGCCAGGGCGACGTCTGTCGGAAGGTTTGCACCAAGCCATCGAAGCCAAGGAAGGTGTTCAAATTCAACCTGAAAACGTGACCCTTGCAAGCGTGACGTTCCAAAATTACTTCCGCCTTTATGAAAAACTAAGCGGCATGACCGGGACCGCTTTGACCGAAGCTGAAGAGTTTGCCGAGATTTACGGTCTTGGCGTCGTTGAAGTACCCACGAATAAGCCAATCGCACGCGAGGATCGCGACGACCAAGTCTATCGCACCGCTGCGGAAAAATACGACGCTATGATCCAGCAAACCAAAAAGGCCGCCGACAAAGGCCAACCGGTTCTATTGGGTACGACATCCATCGAAAAGTCAGAACTGCTCAGCCAGCTGTTGACCAAAGAAGGTATCGAGCACAACGTCCTGAATGCTCGTCAACACGAGAAAGAAGCGCAAATCGTGGCAGACGCTGGCCGTTTGGGTGCGGTTACCATCGCCACGAATATGGCCGGTCGAGGTACAGATATTCAACTAGGCGGAAATGTCGAGTTGAAGGTTTTGCAGGCCTTGGCTGAAAATCCCGAAGCTGATCCGGCCGAGCTGCGCGCTGCCGAAGAAGCGCGGCATGCTGAAGAAAAAGAAAAAGTACTGGAGGCCGGGGGTCTGTACGTCATGGCCTCAGAGCGTCATGAAAGTCGCCGCATCGACAACCAGCTGCGTGGCCGGTCCGGCCGGCAGGGCGATCCGGGTCGCACTGTTTTCTACCTGAGCCTCGAAGACGATCTGATGCGCATCTTTGGCTCGGAAAGACTGGACAAGGTGTTGACCACGTTGGGAATGAAAGAAGGTGAGGCGATTATCCACCCGTGGGTAAACAAGTCACTGGAACGCGCTCAGTCCAAGGTCGAAGGGCGAAACTTCGACATGCGCAAAAACGTCCTCAAGTTCGACGATGTCATGAACGATCAGCGCAAGGTAATATTTAGCCAAAGGCGCGAGATTATGTCCTCGGACGACCTGTCAGATATTGTTTCGGACATGCGCGAGCAGGTGATCGAAGACCTGATCGACGAATTTATGCCGCCAAAAACATATGCTGACCAATGGGATGTAGACGGTCTGTACGAAGCCGTTAAAGAAAAGCTGACCATCGATGCTCCGGTTCAGGACTGGGCAGCCGAAGAAGGCGTGGACGACGAAGAAATACGCGAGCGTTTGGTCAAGGCAGCCGACGAAATGATGGCTCAGAAGGCAGTCGCCTTTGGTCCGGAAAACATGCGAAACATCGAAAAGCAGGTTCTGTTGCAGACAATTGACACCAAATGGCGAGAGCATCTGCTGACGTTGGAGCACCTGCGTTCGGTTGTTGCGTTCCGCGGCTACGCCCAGCGTGATCCGCTGAATGAGTACAAGAATGAGAGCTTCCAGCTTTTCGAGGGCATGCTTGACGGCCTGCGCGAAACCGTCACACAGCAATTGTCGCGTGTTCGCCCTCTGACCGAAGAAGAACAGAAGGAAATGCTAGCGCAGATGGCAGCGCAACAGGCTCAGGCACAACAGGCGGTGGATCAGGCGACAAATCGAGCCGAAGCAGTAGCAGAGGCCGAAGCTTCGGGTGATGCTTTGCCGGGATTTGTTGAAGACGATCCATCAACTTGGGGCAATCCGTCGCGTAACGACAAATGCCCCTGCGGATCTGGAAAAAAGTTTAAGCACTGCCATGGTCGCCTGACTTAAACCGGCCCAATTCCGGACACAATGACTCCGCCGCGCGGCCACATATAAGCCGTGATTGTTAAAGAGAGTCAGAGTCGCTCCGGTTATTGGGGATGGTGAATTGTTTGTTGTAAGAAACTACGTGACCATGGGTGGCACTGTGGCATGCGCCCTGGCGATTGGTTATCTGATGCAGAATGGTTCTGCAGGACGGGCCGACCAAGTCGAAGCTGTTGGTGAACTAACGGAATCTGATCAAGCTTCGGTGCTGGCCGGACTTGAAAGAATTACTTTAACGTCTTCTCCGACGCCGTCTCATAGTCCAACTTTGGCGTTCGGGCCTCAAAGGGGCTTGCAGCGTGCGCAACCTGTCCCACAAACGAATTGTTCCCTGAATGCTCGAGCGACGGCAGCACCTGACGCCTCAGCACGTTTGACGTTAAAAGCTCCGTGCCATCAGAACGAGCAAGTCCAGATCCTTCACAGCGGCCTTACTTTTACTGCGTCTACCGATGCTAACGGCACACTGAAACTGACTGTTCCAGCTCTCTCTGAATATGCGATTTTCCTGATCTCTTTTGGGGATGACAAAGGTACAGTGGCAACGACGCATGTTCCCGATATTGAGGCATTTGAACGCGTGGCTTTGCAGTGGCAAGGCGAGACCGAACTACAACTACACGCGCTGGAGTTTGGCGCAAGTTATGGGGACGACGGCCACGTTTGGGCAAGTTCGGAATCCAATGGTACGGGTTCGGTAATTCATTTGGGTCAACCTGAAAATTCAGGGACGCGCCAGGCCCAGATTTATTCTTACCCCAACGGACCCGAAACGCCGACAGGCGAAATAGCACTGAGTCTGGAAGCAGAAGTAACCGAATCCAATTGCGGTAGCGCGTTGAACGTGCAGACGCTGGAGCTTCGGGGCGACCGGCGCCTGCGATCCCGAGACCTAACAGTGACACTGCCTGACTGTTCAACTTCAGAGGACTTTCTGGTGTTGAATAATCTACTTCAAGACCTGACAATCGCCGCAAAGTAAGGGCAGTCAGGTCAACGGGCAAAAATGGCAATTTTTCGTGCGGCGATTATTGCGCTGACCGGCGTATTCGCCGCAACCAGCACACTCGCTCAGGACATCACTTTGACTTCGCATGACGGCAAGGTCGAAGTAGTCGGAACTCTTTTAGGTTACGACGGTGACTTCTATCGATTGGAAACCCAGTTTGGCGAACTGACGATCGATGGCTCTGGCGTGACCTGTGATGGCCCAGCGTGTCCAAATTTGATCGACTACGTAGCTGAAATTCGGTTCTCCGGTTCATCCGTAATGGCAGAAGCACTTTTGCCAGCATTGTTAAAGGGCTTTGCACAACGAGAAAACCTGACCGTCAGCCGCCAAGAAGTAGACGGTCGGGAAACTCTTTATAGTCTGTTTCAATCCGATCGCAAGGCGGCGTTGGCCAAATTTTTTATCCGCTCAACAGATACAGGCGGCGGATTTGAAGACCTCGTCAACAACAAGGCAGATGTTGTTCTTGCTCAGCGAGAGGTTCGACAATCTGAGATGGATGCGGCCAAGGTAGCTGGCCTGGGTGATCTTTCCCATCCAGTACGGTCACGCGTTTTGGCGCTGGACGCCATTGTGCCAATGGTTTCCTCAGACAATCCCGTGCAAAATATTTCGCTATCAGATCTGGTGCGCGTTTTTGCTGGCGATATTGCGAACTGGTCAGAGTTAGGGGGGCCAGACGCTCCGATTTCTTTGCACTTACCTCCAAATGGTTCGGGACTTGCACAAGCCGTTGACGATCAGTTGCTATTCCCGTCAAAAACAACACTTTCCGATGATGTCATTAGGCACACTCAAATTCGTAAGTTGACCCAAACCGTCGTCAATGACCCATTTTCTATCGCGATCGGCAGTCTTGCGGAAATCGGGGATGCACGCGCCCTGGCACTGTCAGGAGGATGCGGGCATGAAATTACCGCCACACGAAAATCGGTGAAGACCGAAGATTACCCACTGACCGCGCCTATGTTCTTGTATCTTCCGCAATATCGCCTGCCTCGAATTGCCCGACAGTTTTTAGCTTATACGCAAACTCCTGCGGCCCAAGTCGTGATCCGCAAAGCAGGGCTGGTCGATCAGGAACCAGAAACAATACGCATAGGGCTGCAGGGCGATCGCCTTGCAAATTCGATTGCTTCTGGCGGAGCCGAAGTTGGTCTTGATGAACTGCAACGCATGATTGAAGTCTTACGCCCAATGTCCAGGCTGACTCTTTCATTTCGATTTGAGACCGGATCCTCGCGCCCGGATGCTCAATCCCGATCTAACATATTACAACTGGCGCAGGCTCTTGAGGGAGGCGTGTTCGATGCACGCAAACTGACTTTTGTTGGTTTCAGCGACGGCGAGGGACCAGCTTCTTCGAATGCACAAATAGCGAAACTCAGGGCAAATACCGTTAGAAATGCTGTTCTGGCTGCGGTTGAAACAGCAATTCCAGACAGTACCGAACTAACCACCGTAGGGTTCGGCGAAGCAATGCCTATGGCCTGTGACGACACCGAATGGGGGAAAAAGATCAATCGCAGGGTCGAAATCTGGATCCAATAGACCTTACAAATATCCTTTGGCCCGAAAACTCAGCTCAGTCGATTTTCCGATTATCAAATGATCATGCAGTGTAAGACCTAGCGCCAAGCATGCGTCCTGAATTCGGTTTGTCATTTCGATATCAGATTGCGACGGCGTCGGATCACCTGACGGATGGTTATGAACCAGAATCAATGCTGAGGCGTTTAGCTCGAGCGCGCGTTTGGCAACCTCGCGCGGATAAACCGGTACGTGGTCAACTGTGCCCTTTGCTTGTTCCTCATCAGCGATCAGGACATTTTTTCGGTCCAAAAAGAAGACGCGAAATTGTTCTGTCTCTCGATGGGCCATCGTTGTGTGGCAATAGTCTAGCAAGGCGTCCCATCCGGAAATCACATGCCTCTGAATAACGCGCGCGCGCGCCATTCGATGCGCGCAAGCCTCGAGTATTTTCAGGTCGGTGATCACCGTGTCGCCTACGCCTTTCACCTTTCGCAACCGTTCTACTGGTGCCGTTAAAACACGGTTGAAGTCACCGAAAGTGTCCATCAAAACCCGCGCCAACGGCTTAACGTCCTGCCGTGGAATCGAACGGAACAGTACAAGTTCCAGCAATTCATAGTCCGGCATAGCCGCCGAACCGCCTGACATGAACCGTTCGCGCAGCCTTTTGCGGTGATCCTTGATGTAAGATGGCAACTTACCAGAAGGCAGCGGCTGTACCGGGGCTTCGTCAATTTCAAATAGCGTCGGTGCTTCAGCAAAGGCGTCCTGTGTCATGTTTGAAATTTGCGGCAGAATCAGTTTCTGAAAGGTTAACGGCTTTCGCCTATCAGTCGAGCCGTCGCGTGGTGAGCGATCAAATGCAAGGTGATCGAAAATACACCAAGTGTAAGCATCGCTGCGAACATCAGGTCGGTCTTGGCGCGACCGTTTGCAAGCAGCATCAGATAGCCCAAACCCTGTGCCGACCCAACCCATTCGCCAATAACTGCCCCAATCGGGGCATAAATTGCCGCCAGACGCAGCCCCGTGGCCAGCGAAGGTAAAGCTGCAGGAATTCGGATGTGCCAAAGCACCGCCTTGGGGCCAATTTGCATAACGCGAGCCAGATCAAGGTAACCGGACGGAGTCCTCATTAACCCGTCGAAGAATGACGAAGTAATTGGAAAGTAAATGATAAGAACCGCCATCGCCACTTTGGACCAAAGTCCGTAACCCAGCCAAAGGGTCAGCAGAGGGGCAAGAACAAAAACCGGCAGAGATTGACTAAAGACCAGTACGGGCTGAACCAACATCCGGGCAATACGCGAACTGGCAAGTTGAAGCGCGGTGGCGACGCCAAGGGCGGTACCGCAGAACAGAGCGACAACAACCTCGACCGCTGTTACCCATGCGTGCTCGGCGATCAGCCAGCGGTTCTGCCACCAAGTATCGGCGACCCGTACCGGACCCGGCAAGATAAAATTGGGCAGCCCAGTCAGTTCTACAAGGGCCTGCCAAACCGCAAGCCCGAATAGAACGGCGAAAAACCCGGAAAGATATTTCAAGCCGCATCCTTCCGTAGCGGGCGCAGCAATGCTCCTTGAACTTCCAGCGTTGAAAGATCATCAACGTTGCGCGGCGGCAATGTGTTCGGTGGCTGAAACCGTATAAGACGTTGTTCCGTCATGACCGTGATCGACTGTCCAAGCCGGGAAGCCTCGCCAGGGTCATGAGTTACAAGCAACACTGTGCGGCCCTGCAGGGCCTCGCTCGCCAAGTCCTGCATATCTGCGCGGGTGCGTGCATCAAGTGCTGAAAATGGTTCGTCCAATAAAACGAAGGGGCAGTCCTCCATCAAAGTGCGGGCTAGGGCAACACGTTGACGTTGACCACCAGACAAAGCACCGGGTTTTTTGTTCCGGTGGTCTTGTAGACCCATCCGCTTGATCAGGTGATCCTGACGGTCAGAATCTGGTTTTTCACCCCGCAAGCGAGCGCCTATGGACACGTTTTGAGTCACAGTCGCCCAAGGTAGCAGCAGGTCATTCTGGGCCATGTAGGCGACTCGACCAGAAATTGGCTGCTCATCGCCTGCTGTGATTTGTCCGGAAAATTTCGCTTTGGTTGCAAGTCCAGCGATCAGACGCAGAACGGTGGTCTTGCCCACTCCTGACGCTCCCAGAAGGCAATTCCATTGCCCGGCAGCCAGAGTCAGATTCAAGGTACCGAACAAAGGAGCACCACGGATTTTCGCCGCACCACTGATTGTCAGAGAAGGCGCCTTCGTCACAGCTTTGCGTCCAAATGGTATTTGCGTGTGCGCGGCTTCAATGCATTTCCTGTTGGCAAGTTTGCCGATATCGGAATAACCAACAACCCCACACACGTTGTTAAATTGGGCGTTGGAATGGGCCAAACTCTGAAAAACACACCTATGGAACGCAAAACCGTCGCGAAAAATTTCGAAAACGATACACGGCGACGATTTTGCTTGCTCATTTAATTGCTCGTGTTCGGTCATTTGTGATTTTGGTTGTCATTTCCAGTATTGCCCTTTGCTCACAAAGCCGAAGCTGCGGCCAGAACGATCTCAGCTGACCAAATTGATTGAACCGACTCTGCAGCACGCCAAGCACGCAGACCCGTCGCGCAGCACAAAACCAGTCTTCGGCCTTGTTTAGGGGCTAATTTCTGAAGCTCACCGACAGTGATTCGTGCTGCGGACGGATGAATCGGCACTGGTGCCTCAAGTGTGTCGCGCAATTCGATAATTTGATCGCGCTCGGACATTTGATTGGCTGAGACAAATGAGAAATACCGCTCAGGTTCAGGCGCATCGTCAAAACGAAATACTGTGCTGCGGCCGGTCCGGGCATCAAACTGTACTAACTGTCCCAACGGCGAAGGGTCAAAACTAAGAAGTTTATTCAGAGCCATTTGCGCCTGCATGGCCCCAATCATGCTTACGACCTGACCCAACACACCCACTGTCGCGCAGCTCGCCGAGGTATCAGGAGCATCTGGGAAAAGCGCTCGCAGAGACGGAGAGCCACCACAAAACCCGCCAACGTAACCGGACAGACCAAGGGCCGAGGCACTGATAAGCGGCTTTTTTAGCGTAAAACACACATCAGACAGCGTGTAACTGGCAGCGTAGCTGTCCGCACAATCCAAAACAACATCGGAGTCAGCAACCAATTCTGGCGCAATGTACGGTGTTAGAGCCTGTTCCAGAACGTTGGTTGTGATTTCGCTGTTTATCGCACGGCATCGTTCTGCCGCGACTTGTGCCTTGGGTCGCCCGCAATCGGTTTCGCTGAACAACGTTTGGCGATGCAAGTTCGATAGTGCCACAACATCGCCATCAACGATTGTCAGATGTCCTAATCCGGCCCCTGCGAGCAGTTGCAAGACTGGCGCGGCCAACCCGCCAGCACCCACAATCAAAACACGGGCTTCGGACAAACATTTTTGTCCATGCGCGCCCACTTCCGGCAGTATTGTTTGACGCTGGTACCGGTTCACCTAGTCGCCTCAATCCATTGGATTAAACGTGACTCAGGATTCGAGTTCAGCGTTATGTCTGTCACCGCCGAAACAACATCCGCACCGGCGGCCAAGACCCCTGGCGCGCGTTCGACGCTCATGCCGCCTATCCCAACCAATGGGATACTGCCAACTCGTAACTTCCATTCTGTTACACGCTGCAGACCTTGTTGGCGCCACTTCATCTTCTTGAGAACCGTCGGATAAATCGGACCAAATGCCACATAGTCGGGGTTTATTGCCAAAGCTCTTTCAAGCTCTAGGTCGTCATGGGTCGATAGGCCGAGTTTTAAGCCGGCCTTCTTGATCGCCGCAAGATCGGCCCCGTCCAAATCCTGCTGTCCAAGATGAATCCAATCGCACCCCGCATCGATCGCTTCTTGCCAGTAGTCGTTAATCACCAGAACAGCGCCTTGGCTCTGGCAAAGTTCGCGTAAAATCGCGATTTCTTCGCGGACCTTGCTTTTTGGCTGGTTCTTGATGCGAAGCTGAACAAGCTTTACCCCGAAAGGCAGCATTCTACGCAACCAATCCGAGTTATCGAATATCGGGTAAAACCGAGCCAAATTCATGTTAAAAAGGCCTTCCCGATAACCGGCGTGGACGGTTCTGCCATGTCGCTAGCTTCAATGGGATCAGCCCGATGGGCTTTCGTCCCCGCCTCAATTGCCTGCGCCATAGCTCGTGCCATTTCCACTGGATCACCCGCATGGGCTACTGCGGTGTTCATCAGCACAGCATCAAAGCCCAGTTCCATCGCATGAGCCGCATGGCTAGGCAAGCCTATCCCCGCGTCTATCACCATTGGGACATCCGGAAATTCTGCACGCATGGCCCGTAAAGCATATTCATTGTTCAGCCCAAGGCCTGATCCAATTGGCGCGCCCCAGGGCATCAATATTTCGCAGCCTGCATCCAAAAGCTTTTCGCCAACAATCAGATCCTCCGTTGTGTAGGGAAAGACTTGAAACCCATCGGCGGCCAATATGCGTGCGGCTTCGACCAGCTGAAAAACATCTGGCTGCAGACTATCTGCATGACCAATGACTTCCAGCTTGATCCAGTTGGTATCAAAAACTTCTCGCGCCATGTGTGCTGTAGTCACGGCCTCTTTAACCGTGTGACATCCAGCTGTATTGGGCAGGATCAGCACGCCCAGGTCCTGGATCATCCGCCAGAAAGTTTCCCCGGCACCTGACTCACGACGCAGAGACACCGTCGCAACACTCGCCTTGCTGGCACGAAACGCCTGCGCAAGGACTGCCGGGCTTGGGTATTGAGCCGTACCCAGCATCATTCGGCTGGGCAACTGCGTCCCGTAAAAAGGTTTCACAATTAGCCTCCCTGCATCGGCGAAAGAACTTCGACGCGATCCCCGTCCCTTAGCTGATGACCCGCGCGCATGACTGATGACACAAATTCTTCGTTTACCGCGGTGGCGACGCGACTGTTTAGCCCGCGCTCCACCAGAACTTCCGCGAGATTCATTGCCTGAACTTCACAAAGCTCACCATTAAGAACTATCTTCATCGACCATCTCCGAGTGTTTATCTTCCAACGCCAAGTCGGCCACGCCTTGCGCCAAAGCAGGGGCAAGTAAGTACCCGTGACGATAGAGGCCGTTGGCGTAAATTGTGCGTCCTCGACGCCTGATACGCGGCAGGTTGTCCGGAAACGCAGGGCGTAAGTCGACACCAACTTCCAGAACTTCTGCCTCACCAAAGGCGGGGTTCAGGGAATAAGCAGCGCTCAGCAATTCCAGCATTGACCGGGCGGTAATGCGACCACGATCCTCAGCCTCAATCATGGTCGCACCCAGCATGTAGACGCCGTCGCCACGCGGCACGACATAAAGAGGTATTCGCGGATGCAACAGTCGCACAGGTCGAGACAATCGTACGTCGGGACAACGGATGATAAGCATTTCACCCTTGACCCCCCGCAAATCTTTAAGAACGTCCCGAGCACTCAACCCCCGGCAGTCAATCGTGTTTCCAAGGTTGCTTGGTGCAGTTTGACGACTGATTTTCACGCCTTGGTTGATTAAGTAGTTATGCAGATCACGCAGGGCCCTTCTGGGATCCAAATGGGCTTCTTCTGCAAAAAACAGTCCATCGTCAAAACCAGTCAGGTCAGGCTCTAACTTTAGCAATTGGACATCCTTTATCTTGCAGAAACCCCCGGTTCGCCGCCCGAACCTCTTTAGGTCCGGAGCGTCGCGCTTGTTCGCAACGACTAAAGTTCCGTTTTCTGTAATTTCGGTTCTGTTTGCCCACCAAGCGATCGCTTTTCGGCCCAGCCTCAGAACCGGTTCTTCCGCCTTTTCGGATTCGCACCAAGGTGCCAACATGCCACCTGCCCACCACGAACAACTTTGCTTTCCGGGCAATCCTTTGGTGTCATAGACGGTCACCGACTCACCCCTGGCAGACAGCTCGCTCGCCACAGTCAAGCCCGCCACTCCGGCACCAATTACCGACCACTTGCTCACGTCGCCCAAACCTTATGGAAGTGATGAACTGGACCGTGGCCAGAACCGATTTTCAAATCGTCCGCATGCGCGATCGCGCCCTGCAAGTAGGCATGTGCAGTTGCGGTGGCCAGCTTCAAATCAAGCCCACTTGCCAACCCTGCAGCAACGGAAGATGACAGGGTACATCCCGTACCATGAGTATTCTTCGTCTTCCTTCGTCGGGCCTTGAATTCACCAACTATACCTTTGCAGTCAATCAATAGATCGTGGCAAGTTTCCCCGATTGCGTGGCCGCCCTTCATCAGGACTGCACCCGCGCCGAACTCGCACAAAGCCAACCCCTGTTCTGCCATTTCCTTCGGTGATTCCGCCAAAGGGGCATCGAGCAATAGGGCGGCCTCGGGCAAGTTGGGTGTCAAAACCGTTGCGCGCGGCAACAGTGTTTCGCGTAGCGTCCGAACTGCATCTTGCCGCAACAGAACATCTCCGGACTTTGCTATCATGACTGGATCAAGTACCAGTGGACCTTCGTAACCCTGAAGGCCAATCGCCACGGTCTGGATTATCTCGCGCGTTGCAAGCATTCCCACCTTGATCGCGCCGACATCAAGATCGGACAGAACTGCTTCGATTTGTGCTGCAATTACGTCCTGCGGGATACCGTGAACAGCCTTGACGGTCTGTGTGTTTTGAGCGGTTACCGCAGTGATTACGCTGGCGCCAAAAACGCCAAGCGCGGACATGGCTTTTAGGTCCGCCTGAATGCCCGCGCCCCCGCCGCTGTCGGATCCAGCTATTGCCAAAGCTACGTACGCCATGCCTTTGCTCCAATAAAAGGCAAAGCGAACATAGAAAACGTCTGTGCATAATAGACCGTTCCCTACGCCGGTATTGCCCGGATCAGGTTCGATGGGTTGACGCAGCAACGCCTCTCAGCCCTCCAATCAGGGCACCCCAACGGTTGGAGGGACATTCTCAGGTGGTGAGTCTGAGTTCAAGCGCAAATACGAAATTCTATCGTCAAATTTGGAAAAAATAGAGTAAATGAACTTGATTCAATTCACAGATAGCGCCAACCACCACAGAGACAGTGAGACCAGATCAAAACTAGTTGTCCCCATTGATCTGGTCCAAAAATATGAGAAGTGTCGGCAAAGCCGAGTCAAGTTGGACTCAGCCTTTCATTCCGTCCCAGAATGACTTTACAGACGAAAAGAAGTTTTTAGATTCCGGGTGATTGTCTTCGCCCAAATCTTCAAACTCTTTCAGAATTTCCTTTTGGCGGCTTGTCAGGTTGACCGGAGTTTCCACCGCTAACTCGATGAACATATCGCCAACGCCGCCGCCGCGCAGGGCCGGCATGCCCTTTCCGCGCAGGCGCATCTGGCGACCAGATTGGCTGCCTGCTGGTATCTGAACGCGCCCACGCCCACCGTCGATGGTCGGAACTTCGATCGAGCCGCCCAGCGCCGCCTTAGCCATGCTGACCGGAACACGGCAATAGAGATTCACGCTGTCGCGTTCGAAAAGTTTATGATCAGAGACCTCGACAAATATATACAAGTCACCCGGAGGTCCGCCGCGCATTCCAGCCTCGCCCTCGCCTGCAAGACGAATGCGTGTACCTGTTTCAACACCTGCGGGAATGTTGACCGACAACGCGCGTTCTTTTTCGACGCGACCAGCACCTTGGCACGACTTACACGGGTTCTTAATGATCTGGCCCAGCCCCGAACAGGTTGGACACGTACGCTCCACCGTAAAGAAACCCTGTTGCGCCCGGACTTTTCCCATGCCAGAGCACGTCGGGCAGGTCGTGGGCTCAACGCCACCCTCCGCGCCGGTACCTTCACAAGACGAACAGGCAACTGCCGTCGGCACGTTTATGGTCTTCTGCAAACCGCCAAAGGCTTCCTCAAGGGTTACCCGAAGGTTATACCGTAGGTCCGAACCCCGCGCGGCACGACGACCGCCGCCGCCCCTTTGACCGCCCATGAAGTCGCCGAACAGATCATCAAACACGTCCGAAAACGCGCTTGAAAAATCTCCCTGACCGCCGAACCCACCGCCGGGGCGGCCTCCGCCTCCCATACCGTTTTCAAACGCGGCATGACCGAAACGGTCGTAGGCTGCCTTTTTGTCGGCATCGCGCAGAATATCATAGGCCTCGTTAGCCTCTTTAAACTGCGCTTCTGCGTCGGGGTTGTCCTTGTTGCGGTCCGGGTGAAGTTCCTTGGCTTTTCTACGAAAGCCCTTTTTGATCTCATCCGCCGAAGCGCCCTTGGACACACCGAGCACTTCGTAATAGTCGCGTTTTGACATCAGCATGTCCTTCTGCCTCAACGTAATCGGGCCGGCCCGGCAACCGGACCGGCCCGAATTGGCCCGGCTTTCCGTTAGTTACGCTTGTCGTCGTCCAGATCTTCGAACTCGGCATCGACGATGTCATCTTCGCCCGGAGCAGCGTCCGCAGCCGCCGGTTCATCATCAGCCTCTTCGGACTGAGCCTTATAGATAGCTTCGCCGAGCTTCATAGCAGCTTCGGTGACGTTTTGGATGCCCGACTTGATCTTGTCGGCATTTTCGGTTTCCAACTCATCCTTCAGTGCAGCGATTGCCAGTTCAATGGCTTCGATCGTGGTCGGGTCGACTTTGTCGGAATGCTCTTCCATTGACTTCTCAGTCGAGTGGATGAGGCTTTCCGCCTGGTTTTTGGCGTCTACCAGTTCACGGCGTTCCTTGTCAGCTTCGGCATTCTCTTCGGCGTCCTTGACCATCTTTTCGATATCTTCATCGGACAATCCGCCAGAGGCCTGGATGGTGATCTTTTGTTCCTTGCCGGTACCTTTGTCCTTGGCTGAAACCGAAACAATACCGTTGGCGTCGATGTCAAAGGTAACTTCGATCTGAGGCATGCCTCGCGGTGCGGGCGGGATGTCTTCCAGGTTGAACTGACCCAATATTTTGTTGTCAGTCGCCATTTCACGTTCACCTTGGAACACTCGGATCGTTACAGCGTTTTGGTTGTCTTCGGCCGTAGAAAAGACCTGGGACTTTTTCGTTGGGATCGTCGTGTTACGGTCAATGAGCCGGGTGAACACACCACCAAGCGTTTCGATGCCCAGCGACAGCGGAGTAACGTCCAGCAGAACCACGTCTTTGACATCGCCCTGCAGAACACCGGCCTGAATTGCGGCGCCCATGGCAACCACTTCGTCCGGATTCACGCCTTTGTGGGGTTCTTTACCGAAGAATTTGGTAACCTCTTCAATCACTTTCGGCATACGGGTCATGCCGCCGACAAGAACAACTTCGTCCACATCGCCTGCAGACAGACCAGCGTCTTTCAGAGCGGCCTGACAGGGTTTCATCGACTTTTTGATCAGGTCAGAAACCAAGGATTCCAGCTTTGCACGGGTCAACTTCATAACCATGTGCAGCGGCTGACCGTTCGAACCCATCGAAATAAATGGCTGGTTGATTTCGGTCTGCGAGGTTGACGAAAGTTCGATTTTGGCTTTTTCAGCAGCCTCTTTCAGACGCTGCAGTGCCATCTTGTCGGCGGACAGATCGACACCGTGTTCCTTTTTGAACTCATCCGCCAGGTAGTTGACGATGCGCATGTCAAAGTCTTCGCCACCCAGGAAGGTGTCACCATTGGTCGATTTGACCTCGAACAGGCCGTCGTCGATTTCCAGAATGGTCACGTCAAAAGTACCACCGCCAAGGTCGTAAACCGCAATGGTTTGAGTTTCTTCTTTGTCCAGACCATAGGCAAGTGCAGCCGCTGTCGGTTCGTTGATGATCCGCAGAACTTCAAGACCGGCAATTTTACCAGCATCTTTTGTAGCCTGACGTTGAGCATCGTTGAAGTATGCCGGAACGGTGATTACGGCTTGTGTGACCTCCTCACCCAAATAGCTTTCGGCGGTTTCCTTCATTTTACCCAGAGTGAAGGCCGAAATCTGGCTTGGGGAGTATTTTTCGCCGCGGGCTTCGACCCACGCGTCGCCGTTGCCACCATCGACGATGGCATACGGGACCATCTTCTTATCTTTTTCTACTTCTGCATCATCCACACGACGTCCGATCAGGCGCTTTACGCCAAAGATCGTATTGTCGGGGTTGGTGACCGCCTGTCGCTTTGCAGGCTGACCGACCAGTCGCTCATCTTCGGTAAACGCGACGATCGAGGGCGTGGTCCGCGCCCCTTCGGCATTTTCGATGACCTTCGGCTGCGAGCCGTCCATGATGGCAACACACGAGTTCGTGGTTCCGAGGTCGATCCCGATTACTTTTCCCATTTTTGCAATCCCTTTCTCTTCAAGGCGATGTCCCGAGGCCGGGACCCGTTATGGCATCCCTGCCCCGATCTGATTTGCGCTACGGCACTACACCTTAGCGCGTCCCGGCGTATATAAGGGCGTGACCAGAGGCCTGCAAGCGTTCAGAAACGTGGGAATCACGGATTCTGGTGCCTTTTGGGAAAAGGAATTGTTAAGGAATGAGGATTCCGCGATGACAAGGCTGCTTTTGCGTGGTTTCGACATTCGAAAGAACTATTTGGGTGCCTCCGCTCAAACTGAATTGGTTCAGGTTCTGCGCCCGGTTCTGAAATCCGCACCTTTATTTCATCCGACAACTCCTTCTGGCAAGAAAATGTCGGTGCGCATGACGTCGGCGGGGAATCTGGGGTGGGTCTCGGACAAACGCGGCTATAGGTACCAGGATACCCACCCCAATGGCGTGGTTTGGCCCGCGATTCCAAACCAAATCGCCTCTATCTGGCATGATGTAACAGGCGTGGCCCGTTTGCCCGAATGCTGCCTGATCAACTATTATGGCGACGGTACACGCATGGGCATGCATCAAGACAAAGATGAGGCGGATTTTTCATGGCCCGTTGTCTCAATTTCCTTGGGCGATGATGCATTGTTCCGCATTGGCAATACCACCAGGGGAGGCAAAACCGAGTCGATCTGGTTGGGTTCAGGTGATGTGGTCATTATGGGAGGCCCCGCTCGGCTTGCCTATCACGGAGTTGACCGCATCCGGTTTGGTTCGTCTCGATTGCTGCCGAAAGGTGGGCGCATAAACCTAACGTTGCGTGTGGCGACCTAACGCCGCGCGCTCCAGCTTTTCGACACATGCTTTCGCGTGTAAAATTCAGCCATTAAACCGATCATGGTCAGAACAATCCCGACCCAAAGCGCATATTCCCAACTGGTGTTACGCGGAAAGTAATTTCGAAAAATGAAGCCGCGGCACTGATCAATTATGTGGAACAAGGGGTTCCAGGCAAACATGGTCAACATGAAACCGCCCAGCGCATTGGCAATGAACATTTTGCCTGAAAAAATCATGTTCAAGCGCCGATAAGCCAAACTCAATATTGCGGCCAGACGCGGAAACCAGGGCTGTATAGCTAGAAAAACCAAGCCCACCGCACAACCCGTAAACCACGACAAAACCAGCATGGCAAACGCTCCGCCAGGGTCTTGAACCTCCAGCGGGGCGACGGCAACGCTGTATCCAAACAAGATCACAAGGATCGAAACGAGCTGGGTGTAAAAAATCCCAAAGGCCGACGCCATCAGCATAACAATCCGGTTCATCGGGGAATGCAGCATCATCGGACTGTTGCCGGAACCAGCGCTGGCAATCGCTCCAACGGATTTAATATGCGTCAGAAAGACGAAGACGCCAGAAAGAAGGAAAAGTATGAATTCCCCGCGTATCTTGGCCACTCGTGTTCCTAATAATGACAAAAGAAAATAGAACGCCGTAACAATGAGAAGGACTTGAATAATATTAACAATAATCGCGACAACCGCGTTTGAGTGCTGAGATCGAATGTTACGAACGACGGCGTGAAAGACCAATTCGGCAGTCGTGAATGCTCCGCCCACCAAAGTCTGATTTCTACTGTACTGAAACACGCGAATACTCTTCCCTGCTACTTCGCCATCAATTTGGCACGAAATTCTTGCCGTTCCGTATTCATCGCAGCATAAGGCCGACATAATTTCGGATCAACAAACCACAGGAACGGAGTTTTTTTGTGAATTATAATTCCCTCATTCCCGTCATAAGGCGACTTGCCTTAGAGGCTGGCGACAGGATCATGCAGATCTACGAAGCCGATGACTTTGAGGTAAAAGTCAAATCCGATTCCAGCCCTGTGACCGAAGCCGACGAAGCCGCTGACGCCCTGATCGCGGCGGGCCTGCAGGATTCGTTCCCCGATGTCATGTTGGTTACCGAAGAGCAGGCAGACTCGCACAAAAAAACCAATGAAACCTTTCTGATTGTCGATCCGTTGGACGGCACCAAAGAGTTCATAAATCGACGTGGTGATTTCACCGTAAATATAGCACTGGTGGAAAACGGCGTACCAACGCGGGGTGTGGTTTACGCGCCTGCGCGCGGCAGGATGTTTTACACTCAGGCCGATGGTCAGTCAGTCGAAGAAACCGGCGCTTTGGAGAAAGATCAGCAGGGAGAGACGGCGCCAATTTCAGTCTCTAAACCTGACAATTCCGGACTTTTTGTTGTGGCCTCGAAATCGCATCGCGATCAGGCGACCGAGGACTATATTGATAAATATCATGTCCGAGACAGCAAGAGTGCAGGATCATCGCTGAAGTTTTGTTTAGTGGCTACAGGTGAAGCCGACCTTTACCCCCGGGTTGGCCGCACAATGGAATGGGACACCGCTGCAGGGCACGCCGTACTTTTGGGTGCGGGCGGCAAAGTAGTGAGGTTTGATGATCATATGCCTCTCGAATATGGAAAGGATGGCTATGCAAATCCATTCTTCATAGCCTACGCTCCGGGTGTTGAGCTTAAGGAAGCCTGATGTCTGTTCTTATTGCCATTCCCGCGCGCTATGCCTCTTCCCGCTATCCGGGCAAACCCCTCGTGCCGCTGACTGGCGCAAAGGGCGCCACCATGACTTTGATTGAAAGATCCTGGCGCGCGGCTATGAGCGTGTCTGGCGCTGATCGGGTTGTGGTAGCAACTGACGATGATCGAATTCGCCAAGTTTCTGAAGGGTTTGGCGCCGAAGTTGTAATGACTTCTGAAAGTTGTCGAAACGGCACTGAACGCTGCGCTGAAACCTTGGCCAAACTGAACGGAGGATACGAAATCGTAGTCAACTTGCAGGGTGACGCCCCGTTGACCCCGCATTGGTTCATCGAGGACTTGATCTCGGGTCTGCGTGCCGCTCCCCAGGCAGGCGTCGCAACCCCGGTTCTACGATGTGACGGCGACGCGCTGAACGGTCTTTTGAATGATCGAAAACATGGCCGGGTTGGTGGAACAACTGCGGTTTTCGGGAATGATAAGAGCGCGTTATACTTCTCGAAGGAAGTGATACCCTTTACTTCAGAAACATACGATAGCTCAGATGATACGCCAGTTTTTCATCATGTCGGAGTGTACGCTTACCGCCCAGATGCGCTCGCGGCTTATCCCAATTGGCATATTGGGCCCCTGGAAACGCTAGAAGGACTTGAACAATTACGTTTTATGGAAAACGGGCGCAAAGTTTTGTGTGTGGAAGTTGAAGCCAAGGGCCGCCAATTCTGGGAGTTGAATAACCCTCAGGACGTTGCCAAAATCGAGGAAATGATGGCCGCGATGGGTTTGGAATGACCAATATCCGAGTGACAGGCGGCGCAAGTTTTATTGGGTTTCATGCTTGCACAGCCCTGGCGCAAACCGGTTATGCACTCGCATGCTGCGAAAATTAGGCGAATGCCGGACGGTGGCAAGAAAACGGTGGCTCCTGGAAATAAGGATTACGTGAATAGCGAAGCTGCCGATTCTAATCCGCTGAATTGGCAGCAGAAATATCGGCTGCGCCTCAAACGCAAACGTCTGCTTTGGCGGTCTTTTAGAAGCCGCCATCAGCTAAGCTGTCAGTCAAATCGCACGGAAAACATTGCGCCAGGTGCTATTCTGGCCTTTTCCATCGTGCGAAACGAGATAACCCGCTTGCCTTGGTTCTTCCATCACTATCGCAGCTTGGGAGTTGACCATTTCCTAATGGTGGATAACGGCAGCGACGATGGCACCTTTGAATTTCTTTGCAATCAACCTGACGTCTCGTTGTGGCATACCGATGCAAGCTACCGGAGGTCTCGGTTCGGACTTGATTGGCTTACGTGGCTGCAAATGCGTTATGGCCACGAGCACTGGACGCTGATGGTGGACGCTGACGAAATCCTGATTTACGCCCACCACGACACGAGACCATTGCCGCATCTAACTAGATGGCTTGATGCGACCGGCCAGATCGCATTCGGCGCGCTAATGCTGGATATGTACCCTAAGGGTCCGCTCGGCACGCAGAATTATGACCCAAAAACGGACCCGGTAGCGACCTTGGGCTGGTTTGACGATGGGCCGTACAGGATCAAAAGGCAGAAACCCATGGACAACCTCTGGGTTCAAGGAGGCGTTCGGGAACGTGTCTTTCTCACCGATAGCCCAGACCTCTCGCCGACATTGAACAAGATACCGCTTGTACGATGGTCTCGGCACTTTGCCTATGTGAACTCGTGCCACTCGGCACTTCCACACCATTTGAATCAGGCCTACGATGGGCCCGGTGGTAAAATGCCTTCAGGCGTTTTGTTACACAACAAATTCCTTCCGGATGTGATCGAAAAATCTAAAGCCGAAAAGGAAAGGGGACAGCATTTTCATGATCCTTTGAAGTTCCAATCCTATTACGATGACATAATTTCAGGACCCAATATGTGGACACACCAGTCAACCAAGTATGAGGATTGGGTGCAGTTGGTTGATCTTGGCCTGATGCAGGCAGGGGATTGGGGCAAGATATGAAATGCCGGGGCTTCAAGGAGAAAAATACGGGATTTAAACCCGTTGCCTCGCAATGTGCAAAAATGCCATAAAACGTTAATTGTCCGGGACCACTCAGGCCAATGCCACTTCCGGGCAAGCTCGCGTAAAGAGGGTAGGGCAGTCGCGTGAGCCTTTTGGATTCCTATCGGATGAGACTGCGGCGCAAGCGCCGTTTGTTGCGTTGCATGCGCAAAAGACGCGAGTTGAACGTCAAACAAGACGCCACCAATGTCATCCAGCCTGATGACATACTCTTGATGAGCGTCATCCGGAACGAGAAAATCCGCCTTCCGTATTTCCTGGATTACTACCGCAAGCTGGGTGTTGATCATTTTCTGTTTGTCGACAATGACAGCGACGATGGATCAGCCGAGTTTTTGACCCAACAACCTGACGTTTCCGTTTGGAACACCCAGGCCAGCTATCGACGCGCAACCTTTGGGGTCGATTGGGTCAATTACTTGCTACGCAGTTACGCCCACGGCCATTGGGTCCTAACAGTCGATCCGGACGAGTTCTTTATCTATCCATTTTGCGATACCCGACCAATCCGTGCTCTCACGGATTGGCTGGACGACACAAGTGTACGCAGTTTTGGCACAATGTTAATCGACAT
The DNA here is from genome assembly GCF_059612885.1 of Ruegeria sp. YKSD179. Lineage (NCBI taxonomy): Bacteria > Pseudomonadati > Pseudomonadota > Alphaproteobacteria > Rhodobacterales > Roseobacteraceae > Ruegeria > Ruegeria sp. YKSD179. Next base: position 62,349 of record NZ_JBXWRL010000018.1, read on the forward strand.
GTATCCGCGCGGCCCAATCGAAGAGACGCCGTACCAAGAAGGTCAGAACCCCTTTGAGGTCGCACCGTGGTTCGACACTGGGAATTATATGATTTCGCGCAATCCGACCTACGGAAATCTTTGGATACAAGGCGGGCCACGCAGCCGGGTGTTTTTTTATGAAACACCTTCCAAAGCGCCAGCTTTGAATAAGATCCCGCTGGTCAAGTGGGATCGGCGCTACACATATGTAAGCTCGACCCATGCATTGCTTCCGCGAGGGTTGAACCAAGTCTACGAGCAAAATGGCGGAGAAAAGACCAGCGGTGCTCTATTGCACGCCAAACTGCTCGACACCTTGGGTGACAAAACACGCGAAGAACTGAGTCGCGGACAACATTACCGCAAATCGGATGAATATCGCGCTTATGCTGAACGGTTGCAGTATGGTCCTGTTTTTTGGAACGAGTGGTCAGAAAAGTTCATCAACTGGCGGCAACTGGAAATATTGGGGCTGATGTCTAAAGGAAACTGGGCATGAGCACTCTGGGCATCGTCATGCTGGTTCACACCGCCTTGGACCGAGCGGAACAAGTTGCCAGACACTGGACCGCATCGGGCTGTCCAGTAGTGATCCACGTTGACCGCAAGGTCAATAAAACGACTTATTCCCAGTTCGTTAAGTCTTGCTCTGACGATCCGCTGATATTGTTTTCCGATCGTCATGTCTGTGATTGGGGAGGTTGGGGTATTGTTGCAGCGTCACAGTCTGCAGCCACCCTTTTGTTGGATCGGTTTTCAGAAGTTCACCATGTCTATCTGTCGTCCGGGGCTTGTCTACCGTTGCGGCCAGTGACTGAATTGGTCAATTATTTGGCCGATCGCAAGCGGGTAGATTTCATTGAAAGCGCAACCACTCGCGACGTAATGTGGACAGTCGGTGGTCTGGATCTTGAGCGGTTTACATTTCGGTTTCCGTTTTCCTGGCGAAAGCAGCGCAGATTATTTGACGCACATGTTCGACTTCAACGAGCCTTGGGAATTCGCCGTGCCGTTCCGGAAGGATTAGTTCCTCATATGGGCAGCCAGTGGTGGTGCCTCACCCGACAGACCCTTTCCGCCATTCTGCAAGACCCAAAACGCAGGATTTACGACCGGTATTTTCAGCAGGTTTGGATCCCGGACGAAAGTTATTTTCAAACCCTGGCCCGACTATATTCTACTCAAATAGAAAGCCGCTCTTTGACGTTGTCAAAATTTAACTACCAAGGTCGGCCTCACATTTTCTACGATGATCACCTGCAATTGCTGCGCCGGTCAGACTGTTTTGTTGCGCGCAAGGTATGGCATCGGGCGGATCGGCTGTATCAGGCATTTCTGACCGATCAAGCTGGCGCCATGAAACCCGCCGAGCCCAATCCAGGCAAAATCGACCGTCTATTTGCAAAGGCAATGGAACGACGCACGCGGGGCCGGGATGGGTTATATATGCAAAGCCGATTTCCCAGTCTAAACAAAGGGTGCGGGTTAACAGCGTTCCCATATTCAGTCTTTCAGGGCTTTAACGATCTGTTTTCAGATTTCCAGCCATGGCTGACTAACGCAACCGGTTCCCGCGTTCACGGACATCTTTTCAGCCCCGAACGGGCACGGTTTGGCGGAAATGAAACGGTGTTGAATGGCGGACTAAGCGATAGCGCCAAGTTGAGGGACTATAACCCGGAAGCCTTTATCACGAACCTGATCTGGAATACGCGCGGCGAACGACAGTGCTTCCAGTTTGGTCCCTCCGATTTACAAAAAATCAACACTTTTCTGGCGTTCGATAAGAACGCTAAAATTTCGATCATAACCGGAGCCTGGGCCGTTTCGTTATTTAGATCGAATTTGAATTTCGCGGATATCCGGGCCGAGGCCGCCCGGTTGCAGCAAGTCGAAACGCAACAGTTGAGGGTTTTGAAATCGCTGGATGCCAAGGCTGACATTCGTATTTGGTCACTTTCCGAATTCGTCGAAGCTCCTATGGAACAGCTTCAGACCATAATCGATGATATTGGCGCTCCACATCTTAGGCCTGTAACCGAGGCTCCAAAAATGGTTGATCTGACTGGGTTCGGTAAATTTCTTCAAAACCTCAAGAACCAGGGTATGCACCCATATTTGACGGGTGATTTTTCTGCCGATGATGTTTTTGACACGCAAGTCAGGCCCTTTCGCAAACCCTATCTGGTGAAATAGACTGCAATGACACCGGACTTTGACTATTTCATCGTGTTGGCCGATATGCGCACCGGGTCCAACCTTTTAGAGCTTCACTTAAACACACTGGATGGGGTCACCTGTTATGGCGAAGCTTTCAATCCATTTTTCGTGGGGTTGCCCAAATTGCCTGAAATGCTGGGTTTCACACCCGAAAAGCGTGATCGCGATCCATCAGCACTAATCGACGCAATTCGCAATGCACCTGGTGAACTGAATGGGTTTCGCTTTTTTAGCACTCACGACGCACGCGCTTTGGGTCCCGCACTGGACGACCCGCGTTGCGCTAAAATCATATTAACGCGCAACCCGCTGGACAGTTATGTCTCATGGAAGATCGCGGTTGAAACCAAACAGTGGAAGCTTGTGAACATAAAACAAAGACGTGAGGCACAAGTTACATTTGACCCCGCAGAGTTTGCTGAACAAATCGAGCAGCGGACCGAGTTTCAACGCATGGTTTTGAATAAACTGCAAACGTCCGGTCAAACTCCGTTTTACATCGGCTTTGATGATCTGAACGATATTGAAGTTCTAAATGGGTTGGCAGAATGGCTTGGTGTACGTTCGCGTCTGAATGAGCTTAGCCGACATCTGAAACGCCAAAACCCTGAGCTGACTTTGTCTAAAGTCAAGAACCCCGAGGAAATGGAACGCGCGGTATCAGGGTTGGATCGGTTTAATCTGCATCGCACCCCGAATTTCGAACCACGAAGAGGGCCTTCTGTATCCCGATACGTATGTGCAGCAAAAACGTCCTTGATGTATCTTCCGGTTCGCGGAGGTCCCGAGGCGGCGGTCGAACGGTGGCTTGCTGAGCTGGATTCGGTCAATGTCCAAGACTTATTAACCGACCGTAACCAAAAAAAAGTGCGCAGTTGGATGGAATCGAAACCAGGCCACCGCAAATTTACAGTTTTGCGGCATCCACTGGCGAGGGCTCATTCCGTGTACTGCGAGCGTATACTGGGAACGGCGCCAGGCGCATACATCAAAATTCGTAACATGCTGCGCAACCGCTACAAACTTCCAATACCGGAAGATTTTGAACTTTCAGATTATTCCGTTGAACAGCACCACGAGGGATTTTCAGCATTTCTTGCGTTTTTGCAGAAGATTTTAGCCGGACAAACGCCCATCCGCGTCGATGGGCTTTGGTGTTCGCAGGTTCAGACATTACAGGGGATTTCATCTTTCGCGTTGCCGGACAGCATTCTGCGCGAAGACGAATTGAACAACGCGTTGCCCGAGCTGGCCCGACAAGTTGGTCACCGACACCCGCCAAGACCAATCGCATCAGATCCAGACTCTCCGTTCACGTTGGCTCAAATTTACGATGCGGATTTAGAAGCCCTGGCGCACAAAACCTATCGGCAAGACTATTTGCAGTTTGGCTTTGGTCCTTGGTTGCCATCTGGTGCATAAAATCAAGGGCGCAGTGTAATCACAGTACCTTCGTAGACCATGGAATATATCTCTTCGATCTCATTGTTCTTCACCGCGATGCAGCCTGCTGTCCAGTCTTCTGTTTTCTTCGCACGCTTGCGTTCAGATCGTCGATTGGGTTGACCATGAATAAAAATGTCACCGCCCGGATCGACACCTGCAGCTTTGGCCTTGGCGATATCTTCCGAATTTGGGTACGAGATACCCAGTGAAAGATGATATCTGCTGCGCGGATTGCGGCGATCTATTAGATAGGTACCTTCGGGTGTACGACCATCGCCACGTTTGGTTTTTGTACCGTAGGGCGCAAACCCAAGATCCACCTTATATTCCTTGAGGACCCTTTCGTTATGCAGAAGATACATTCTGCGGGCACCCTTGTTTATGACCAAAGAGGTCACTTCAGGGCCATTGTAACTTAGAAATCTGGGGCCTGTGGAGGCACATGCTGAAAGGCTCAGCGTCGCCATCGCCCCTAGTCCAAATGCTCGACGATCCATGTTTTCACTGCCTGATTGCTCTTTTTTTTTCGCATTATGCCAGAAACGAGAAAAACTGAAATCACTTTTTGATGTTCGCCTGTTCTATAAGTCTGCGTTCAATGTTTTCCAGCCGCTCAAGCACCTCATCACGATACGCATCTGTTTTAACTTCATCCTCTGCATGGTGCGCATCCTGCATCGAATTGACGATCAAACCAACCAGCAGGTTTACCACCGCAAATGTCGTCACCATTATGAAGGGGACAAAAAACAACCAAGCATACGGGTAAACCTGCATCACCGGCCGAACGATGCCCATCGACCAGCTTTCCAACGTCATGATCTGGAACAACGTGTAGGCTGACAGACCGAGGTCGCCAAACCAATCCGGAAAGGATTGAGAAAACAGTTTTGTCGAAATCACCGCGCCTATGTAGAACAAAATGGCCATCAACAGAAAAACGCTAGCCATTCCGGGAAGCGCTGAAATGAAGCCCTCGACGACACGGCGCAATCGTGGGGCAACTGAAATTACCCGTAAAACGCGCAGAATTCGAAGGGCCCGCAGCACTGAAAGGCCACCGCCTCCTGGGATCAGTGCGACCCCAACGATGGTAAAATCAAACAAATTCCAGCCGCTGGTAAAAAATCGCCGCCCGAAGGTGACCAGCTTCAACGCGATTTCAGCAACAAAAATCGCAAGGCAAATCGTGTCCAAAAAAACGATTACCGAACCAAAGCGGTCCATCAAACTGGGTGCAGTCTCCATTCCCAATAGGACCGCGTTGACAAGAATTACGGCTGTGATGAACCGCGCAAACCTTGGATCCTCGACAAAGTCCTGCAGCCGTTGCCTGATCTCCATTCTGGCACTCTCCTGTTTGATCCTATCTATCGACGAAGTGTGAACCCGGCCACCAGTTCGATGTGTGACGACCATCGAAATTGGTCAACAACTTGTATCCATTCAAGGGTGTAACCCGCGGCACACAGTTTTTTGGCGTCCCGCGCAAAACTGATTGGATTGCACGACACGTAGGCAACGACAGGACATTTGGACACTGCCACTTCTGCAATCTGCGCGATGGCACCAGCCCGCGGCGGATCCAAAACGACGGTATCGAACTGTTTTAACTCGTCTGCCATAAGAGGGCGGCGAAAAAGGTCCCTCACCTCGGTTGAGATTTTTTTTAAGCCAATGCTCATTCGCCAACCCTGGTCCAACGCGCGGGTCATAGCTGCGTCGCCTTCGACTGCATGGACTTCGGCCAAATGGGCAAGCGGGAAGGAAAACGTACCGCAGCCAGCAAACAAGTCAGCTATTTTCTTTGCGCCTTTGGATATTTCCATAACCGCCTGTGTTAGAGCCTGCTCTCCGCGCTTTGTAGCCTGCAAAAACGCGCCTGGCGGCGGGACTACGAGGTCCGGTCCCAAATGCTGGGCCGGTGCCTGCCGCATGGCAATGATCTCATCATTCCAAGTCAAGCGCGCAAGACCGTGCCGCTCGGTTTCTTGCGCCAATGCCAATTCCAGCGGACCGTCTAACGCCTTACCCCCTCTCACCGCCACATCCAGTCCGACCTCGGAAAGGGTGAGAGTAACCGAGAGTTCGGCTTTGCGGCTGCCGCCCAATTCAGCCATAGCCTCGGCAACGGGCAGGGCGTTTGTCAGGGCAGGGTCAAGCACATGGCAATCTGATATTTCCACGATGGTGCCTGAGCTGCGCCCATGAAACCCTGTTAAGGCTCCTTTTTTTGTGCGGCGCGCGGATAACACTGCACGCCGGCGGGACCGGACAGGAGAAGTCTGGATGGGGCGCAAAATGGCTTCGATGTGTTGTGCGGCTAATGCCGCTCGAACCACGTCCATCTTCCATCTCGCTACAAACTCGTCCGAAGCATGTTGCAATTGGCATCCGCCACAAGACTTATAATGATCACAAGGGGCTTTGACGCGCTCGCTTGATGGCGATTTGATGCGAATATCGCTCAGTCGATCACCTTCAAGCACGCCAGTAACCACCTCGCCCGGTAAAGTGCGAGGGGCGTATATCGGACCGTCTGCTATTCCGTCTCCATGATGTCCAAGCCGGAGAATGGTGTAATCCTGCGTCATGGCTGGCCTGATACCGGGGCTTGGCCAGTAACAAAACCCTTATTCGGCAGCCGCGGTTTGAATGAAACCTCCGGATTGCCGATGCCAAAAGCGAGCGTACAGACCGTTTTGAGCCAACAGAACGTCATGAGACCCGTTTTCGACGATCTTGCCATGGTCCAGAACAATGATTCTGTCCATCTCGCTCAGTGTCGAAAGGCGGTGCGCTATGGCCAAAACTGTCTTGCCTTCCATCACCCGATGCAGGGCCGTTTGGATAGAAGCTTCAACCTCGGAATCCAACGCCGAAGTCGCTTCATCCAGAACGAGAATAGGCGCGTCCTTTAGGATCGCGCGTGCCAAAGCAATCCGTTGGCGCTGCCCGCCACTTAGTTTAACACCGCGTTCTCCTAGATGCGCATCGTATCCTTTGCGGCCATGCGCGTCCTGCAGATCACAAATGAACTCATGAGCCTCAGCCTTCCGCGCAGCAGAAATCATGTCTTTCTCGGACACGGATGGGTTACCATAAAGAATGTTGTCACGCGCTGATCTGTTAAACATCGCAGTTTCCTGCGTGACCATTCCGATATGACGCCGCAAGCTGTCTTGGGTAACCGCCGCAACATCTTGCCCGTCTATAAGAATAGCGCCTTTTTCCCTGTCATAGAGTCTAAGAAGCAGTGAAACTAATGTGGACTTTCCCGCCCCGGAAGCGCCGACAATACCTAGTTTTTCACCCGGCTCAATTGTCATGGATAGGTCCGTTACACCGCCTATGTCCCGACCATAGGCAAAGCTTACATTTTCAAAAACAATCTGCCCGCGTTTTACGTTCAGGTTTTGCGCTGCAGGCGCATCTTCGACCCTGTCTCGCTTGGTCAGGGTTTTCATTCCGTTTTCGATTTCACCGACATTTGCATAAAGACCCATAAGAGTGAAACTGACCCAGCCAGTCATCTGAGCAATCCGGATAGAAACAGCGCCTGCTGCAACTATGTCACCGGTCGTGGCGTTCCCGTTCTGCCACAACAAAAGCGTCGCACCCAGCAGCAGAACCGGCAGAACGCCAGCAAGTGTCATTAGCACAAATCGAAAACTTGCGGACAACATACCAAAATCAAGGGATCTTTCCCGCAAATCAACCATCGATTGTTGTGCGGATTGTTCTTCAAATTCGCCATGCGCGAACAGCTTTACTGTCTTGATGTTGGTAATCGTATCGACAACCTGCCCTGAAACCGTCGCGCGTGCGCCGGCGCGCGCAGCAGAACGTTTACGTATTCGAGGCAAGTACCAGCGGATTAATAGAAAGTAGACCACCAGCCAAGCCGCGAACGGCGCCATAACCAATGGATGTATTGACCCTAACAAAAGCAAAGAGCCAACCAACGAGGCAATTGCAAATACAATCGCGCTGATTGTTTCAGACACCACAGACGCCATCGCGTTCGAGGTTTGCATCTGTTTTTGAGCAATGCGACCAGCAAAATCGTCGTCGAAGTAAGTCACCGACTGTCCCAATGTCCAGCGGTTTAGTTTGGCAAGAACCAACGGCGTGATATTCGGCATGACGATATAGTTGTTCGACAGCGAGGAGAGGCCGAACAACAGGGGTCGCAGCAACATGAAAAAAGCAACCGCACCCATCAGCTTCCACAAGTTTGCACCTGTCAGAAAGTTATCCGGGCCACTGGCGGTCACCACGTCAATGACGCGCCCCAAGATCCAAGCGGTACCTGCCTCCATAGCGCCCGCAAAGGCCGAAAAGAACGCAGCCGCGAACAACATGGGCCAGGCACCAGACAAACACCAGCGAATGAACGCCCCCAAAGTCTGCGGCGGGGGCGTTTCGGTTGGTCGGAAAGGCTGAATGAGATCGGCAATTCTCATTCGGCGGCCTCTGGGTTCATGAATCCTCCGGACTGCCGCGCCCAGAATTGCGCGTACAGGCCGCCATGGGCCAACAAATCAGCGTGAGCGCCTTGCTCGACGATCCGCCCGCTATCCATGACTAGGATCCGGTCCATCTGTGCAATCGTACTAAGCCTGTGAGCTATCGCGATCACGGTCTTTCCCTGCATCATTCCGTAAAGTGTCTCCTGAATTGACGCTTCAACCTCGGAATCTAGTGCCGAAGTTGCTTCGTCCAGCAAAAGGATTGGAGCATCCTTTAAAATAACCCGCGCCAGCGTCACGCGTTGCCGTTGACCCCCGCTAAGCTTTACGCCTCGTTCACCGACATGCGCATCGTATCCCGCACGGCCCTGTGGATCCTGAAGGTCTAGAATAAATTCATGAGCCTCTGCCTGCTTGGCCGCGGCGACCATCTGCTCTTCGGTCGCGTCGGGACGTCCGTACAATATGTTATCGCGGACAGAGCGGTGCAAAAGCGCGCTGTCCTGTTGAACCATGCCAATGTGGCGCCTGAGACTGTCCTGAGTCACGTTAGCGATATTCTGATCATCAATAAGGATTGCGCCTTTTTCGACATCGTAAAACCGCAAAAGAAGCTTAACTAGGGTCGATTTTCCAGCTCCCGACCGACCGATCAGACCAATTTTTTCCCCGGGGTGTATCGTCAATGAGACGCGATCCAACCCACCAGCTTTCCGACCGTAGTGATGCGATAAATCGCGGATTTCAATCCGACCTTCTGTTAGCTGCAGGGGCTTGGAGCCCGGCGAATCCAAAAGGTCGATGGGCTGCGCTATCGTCTCCATGCCTTCGGCTACAACACCAAGCTGCCGGAAAAAGCTGGTAAGCGCCCACATGATCCAACCGGTCATCGCATTGAGACGCAGAGTCAGTGCCGTTGCTGCGGCCACAACGCCCACGGTTGCGCTGCCTTGCATCCACAACATAATCGCCCATCCAACAACGCCAACGATCAACAATCCGTTCAATGTAACCAAAACAGCATCCATGATTGTGAAGATACGCATTTCGATCTGGAATGTGCGGCGCGTTTCTTCAATGGCCTCGCGGGCATAGTCCAACTCTTGCTGTGCGTGGGCAAACATCTTGACCGAATGTATGTTGGTATAGCTGTCAACGACACGCCCCGTCACGGTGGACCGCGCATCTGATGCAGCCTGCGACGCCGGCCCGACACGCTTCACCGTCCAGCGCACGAGAAGCGCGTAAAGGGCAAACCAGATCAGCAGCGGCAACAGCAAACGTGGGTCTGCAGCCATCAAAAGTATTGCAGCTCCAATCAGATACGCCAGGGAGAATGAAATCGCGTCAAACACTTGAAACACGACTTCACCAGCTGCAGGCGGTGTTTGCATTATCCGGTTTGCAATTCGCCCTGCAAAATCATTTTCGAACCAACCAACGGATTGGCGCAAAACATGTTTATGTGCACGCCATCGGATTAGCGTACCAAAGTTGGGTAAGATAGTGTTGTTCAGCAACAGAACATCGATGACATGTAGGAGGGGCCGCAACAACAGGACAAACGCGGCAACCAGCAACAGCTCGGTCCCGTGGTCCCGCCAAACCTCTGCCGGACTTCTCCCTAGCAGGTCAACGACCCGGCCCATGTAATAGATGAGCCCGATTTCGACTGCGGCAACGACCACGGAAATGAGCCCCGCCCAAACAAAAACGCGAAAGAAAGGCCGGGAATAATCCAACATGAAAGGCCACAATTGCGTTGGTGGTTTGTCGACCTCATCATAGGCGACAAATGGGTCAACGAGGTTTTCGAAATAGCGAAACATTGAGGGTGCTCCGATGAGCTTAAAATTGGAATACGAAAAAAGATGGCGCTTAAACACCACCCTACGGGTCAAGTGTTCCGCGCTTTAGGCGAACCAAATCCCGTAATACATTCGCATTCCTCCCTCCTATTGGGTCACAGCCGAACGTAATCACAAACCGCTCAGCTTGTCATCCCCTTTTGAGACTTCATTTACTCAGACAGCAAATCTTCGCGTTTCAGTTTAAACCCTGACTCGATCCATCTTGCCTCGAGCTCGGCCAGTTTCCGACCCAGCGCCGGGCCGGTAAAGTCCGGTATCAGATCTTGCGCCTTTACCGGGAATTCGGCGCTTGCCCCGCGTTTCAAATCCCTTGCCATCTGATGTGACCATGGATGCTCCAGAAATGCACAACGCAACAGTGTTTTGTGCAATCCACCTTCGATGCCGTAGCGAAATCCAAGTTCGGCAACACTTGCCGGACTCATCGCTTCGTCCCTCATCCTTGTCAGCCGGTGCATTTGAGCGCGGCTGAGGCGCAAGGTTTCCGCAACTTCGGGCGGGGCGATGGCAGCCAGTCGCCGAACAGGATCGGGGATCGCACCCGCGTCATTTTCAACTGCAATCAGGATTGGAAGCGGTCGATCTTCAGAGCCCGGTAGTACACTAGCCAGAACACCGGCTTGGCGCATTGCCGCGACTGAAGGTGCAGGATCCGGCGCGCCCAAGAGTTTCAGTAGCTCTGCCCCAACCCTTTCCCGCGACAGCCCGATTAGCCCGCCAAGGTTTTCGGCAATCGCAGATAGCGCGTCGGCATCAAATCCGGCCTCGGCGTCGCCATACCAGGCGTGAAACCGAAAATATCGCAGCGAGCGTAAGTAATCCTCGCGGATTCTGTCCCGAGCCGTGCCAATAAATCGAACCTTTCGCGCCAACAAATCCGGCATGCAATTCAGTGGGTCCAGAATAGAACCGTCCGGCCGGGCATAAAGCGCGTTCATCGTAAAGTCGCGGCGAGCGGCGTCTTCCTCGACCTTCTCCGAAAAAGCAACAACCGCGCGGCGACCGTCAGTTTTTACATCTCGGCGAAAAGTTGTGACTTCGTGTGGTACACCATCGCTTACAACGGTAATTGTTCCATGCTCAAAACCGGTTGGGATCGCTTTCAGCCCCGCCGCCACAGCCATGTGAATGACCTGTTCTGGATGCGCATCTGTGGAAATGTCTATATCCGTTACTGGCACCTGCAGGATCGTGTTTCTTACACAGCCACCGACAAAAAAAGCCTGCGCACCTCCTGCTGTCAGTGCGGCACAAACCGCCTGAGTAGCCGGTTTGGTTATCCATTCTTCGGTGATTCGGTTCATTCGTTTACCTGCGCCGCCAGCCCTCGCAGAATGCGGGCCGTGGCGCCCCAAATGTAATAAGGCCCGTATGGTACGGTAAAGTAATATCGCTTTTGGCCGCGCCACCGACGAGATTCGATCACGTAGTTCGCGGGGTCGAGGACATGCGCAAGCGGAACCGAGAAGACCTCTTCTACCTCGCCAGGTTCTGGCACAGGGTCGAACGGACGATCAAGCACAGCAATAACTGGGGTCACCGAAAAGGATGTAACGGTTTCATGGGTCGGCAGACGTCCCAGAATACGCGGAAATTCAAGCGGTAGACCGATTTCTTCCTTTGCTTCGCGTAGCGCGGTCGCAGTGACATCCTTGTCACCTTCATCCTGCTTGCCGCCCGGAAACGCGATTTGACCGGGGTGGTGTTTTAGTGCCGACGACCTTTTGGTCAAAATTAGGCGCGGATCACTTTCGGTCACCATTACTGGTACAAGCACCCCGGCAGGGCGCAGTTTGCGCCCCGCGGGCAGATTAACTTCCGGGTTCAGATCAAAA